>NZ_JABULD010000418.1:0-15100 GCF_014060985.1 Pseudomonas sp. MD195_PC81_125 | reverse complement strand
ACGGACTTTGATAACGCCTTGGATCTGGAATTGGCTAGAGAAGTGGCAGAGTTTTTTCGAGTCAGCCGGGAAAATACAGAAAATATCATCGAACGGTTTCGGGCCGTTGTTAGTCAGTGGCAAACCATCGCTGGGGTTCTGCGCCTGTCTAAGCGTGAGCAGGACAGCATGGAGCCGGCGTTTCGGGATTCTGGCCGACAGTAACACTCATGGCCAAGCAAGTAACTTGCAGCTCAGATGGCTTTTTAACACTTCGAAAAAAGCCACCTCATCAACCTAGTGAACTAATTGGTTGGCACACTGGCCATCTGATGGCTATGATCTAATCTTCCTCTAAAGCGATAAAATCCAATACAGAGGAATGAGTAATAGATACTTGGTGGAAAACGTTTTTGGGACCTTGAACAATCGGCAACCGGTAGACAGGGAGTAAAAAAATGCCAAGAGCTAAAAAGAACAAAGAAAAAACTTTCAATCTACTTGGCAAAAAAACGACCATGCATCCGACATAGAGTTTGTAAAAGTTGAAAACTCAATCGCCCCAAAAACAGTAAAGCTTCCTACGGGATCCGCAACGCTTTATATAAAAAAGGAAGTCGATCCTCACCCCCCCAAATGGGCAAGTTTCCTTTGCAAGGATCAAGAATTCTCACCAGAAATTTTTGGACAGGGAAATACCGTCGGCGCGCTATTAGTAATTCGAGTTCATGGGAAAATATTCTCTCTAGCTTTTGGCTCAGGCTACCACTTGATAATATCCGACAGCATTGAACGCGACTTTGGTCTTCGCGTAACCTTAAACTCTGTAAGTCCTGAAAAGCTCAGAAGCCTGGACAAGTCAAACTATGAAGACAATCCACTGAACTCGAGAAATCAGAGCCCTAAAAGCGTAGGAATCTTTGAGCTTGAAATAGACTCGGAGACGGATATGCTTTACGCGATAACTGGGGAGTCCATGGTCAGCATATTCGGGACTCAAATAACTGGCAGAGATGCTCTTGTCATATGCCCAGAAGTGACTCTTGATACATTATCAGACATCCTATTTGAAGCACTAGAACGCTTCAAAATGAAGCTTCCAGAAAACTTCGAATGGGTGGACAACATAAGTAAAATAAAAGACCCAGACGTTGCATTATTACTCGACATGGAGCTGGATGAGAGATTATCCGTCGATCAGCATCTTGATCATTTTTGGCTAGGTGAGCCAGAAATCGTAGATTGGGAGTATCAATCGGGGTACTCATTTGACCAGCATTACAAGGCGGCAATACATCCGACATTAGAAATTAAAGAACTCGCAAGGCATTTACAGACCAATAGTCAAGAGAAAATATGTACAAAAGCCTTGAAGAAACAACAAATTTTTATAGTTCACGAGGAACATCATAGCAATAAGTCATGGTCTGCATATCGCTGTCTTTACGCCGAAATAACATATGGCAGTGAACAATATATCCTTAGAAACGGGATATGGTACAGAGTAAATCAAGACTTCGTGAAACGCATAGACAACTACCTCAGTGAATTAACGCAGTATCAATACACCCTTCCAACTTACAACCATGAAAGGGAAGACGAATACAACAACTATGTCGTTGCAAACGACCCTAATTATGTACTGTTTGACAAAAAAACTATTGGACTTGGCGGAAAAAATGACAAAATCGAGTTTTGCGATATTTTAAGAAACTCTCGATACTTAATTCACGTCAAATACTATAGAAGCTCGAGCACCCTAAGCCACTTATTCTCTCAAGGCTGCGTCGCTGCCGAAGCATTTGTTAGTGACAAAGAGTTCCGAAAAAGACTAAACAAAAAAACTACCTGAAGAAATGAAGTTAGCTGATATAGACATTCGGCCAGAATCAAAAAAATTCTGCGTTGTATATGCCATTGCCGTAAACCGAGAGATACCGAAAAAGCTACCTTTTTTTTCAAAAGTAACGTTGAAAAATGCTTTCAGAACATTAAGGGCTTTAGACTTTGAGGTCAATCTTGCAAGAATCGAGGTAGATGCTGTTCTTGCCTGCAAGAAAAAACACAGGAAGAATAAATGAGGGCTTATATAAGAAAAAAAGCCGCCCTCAAGAGGCGGCTTTTTCATTCACCAGAACTAAGTCTTACAACTTAGGACCCGCCGCCTTGATCGCGTCGCTCACTTCGAACTTCTTGAAGTTCTCGATGAACAGACCGGCCAGGGCCTTGGCCGCTTCGTCGTAGGCAGCTTTGTCAGCCCAGGTGTTGCGTGGGTTGAGCAGGTTGGTTTCAACGCCCGGTACGGCCAGTGGCACGTCGAGGTTGATGGTGTCCAGGTGCTCGGTGGCGGCACCGATCAGTGCGCCGCTCTGGATCGCGGCGATCACGGCACGGGTGGTCGGGATGTTGAAGCGTTTGCCGACGCCGTAGCCACCGCCGGTCCAGCCGGTGTTGACCAGGTAAACCTTGGAACCGAAGCCGCGGATGCGCTTGATCAGCAGCTCGGCGTATTCACCAGCCGGACGCGGGAAGAACGGTGCGCCGAAGCAGGTGGAGAAGGTCGACTTGATGCCGCTGCCCGAACCCATTTCAGTCGAGCCCACCAGTGCGGTGTAGCCGGACAGGAAGTGGTAGGCCGCTTGCTCTTCGTTGAGGATCGACACTGGCGGCAGCACGCCGGTCAGGTCGCAGGTCAGGAAGATCACCGCGTTTGGCTCGCCGCCCAGGTTCTTCGCGGAACGCTTGGCAACGTGCTCCAGCGGGTAGGCCGCGCGACTGTTCTGGGTCAGGCTGACATCGGCGTAGTCGGCGTGCTTGGCGTCGTCGATGACTACGTTTTCCAGCACGGCGCCGTGCTTGATGGCTTTCCAGATGACCGGTTCGTTCTTCTCGGACAGGTCGATGCACTTGGCGTAGCAGCCGCCTTCGATGTTGAAGACAACGCCTTCGCCCCAGCCGTGTTCGTCGTCACCGATCAGGTAACGGCTTTCGTCGGCGGACAGGGTGGTTTTACCGGTGCCCGACAGACCGAAGAACAGGGTCACGTCGCCTTCTTCGCCGATGTTGGCAGCGCAGTGCATTGGCAGCACGTCAGCGGCCGGCAGCAGGAAGTTCTGCACGGAGAACATGGCTTTCTTCATTTCACCGGCGTAACGCATGCCGGCGATCAGCACTTTCTTCTGCGCGAAGTTGATGATCACGCAACCGTCGGAGTTGGTGCCGTCACGCTCAGGCACGCACTCGAAGTTGGCCACGTTGAGCACTTGCCACTCTTCACGACCGGCCGGGTTGTACTGGGCCGGGTTGATGAACAGGCAACGACCGAACAGGTTCTGCCAGGCAGTCTGGGTGGTCATTTTCACGGCCAGGTAGTGATCTTCAGCCGCACCTACATGCACGTGGGAAACAAAGTGCTCTTGCGCGTTGTTGAACGCCTCGACACGAGCCCACAGCGCGTCGAACTTGTCGGCCGGGAACTTGCGGTTGATCGGGCCCCAGGCGATAGCGGCCTGGGTGGAAGGCTCTTCAACGATGAAACGATCGACTGGCGAACGACCGGTACGGTGACCGGTGCGGACTACCAGAGCGCCGGTATCGGCAAGCTCGCCCTCACCGCGCTGCAGGGCTTCTTTAACCAGATCATCAACACTCAGATCGGTGTACACGGCGTTATTGGCTTGCGTCATGAGGTTCCCCGTCGGCCAGTGGCCGAGTGTGCTCCAAACGTTTTGTAGTAGAAAGTCGTGCACTACTACCGCGAAAAAAGTGGGCCGGATTATGCCAGAAAAGCCCAAAAAGAGTAGGGTCCTCCCGTCGTAACGGCGAAATTCCGTCGTTACGCAGTGAATTTACCTGCGCTGAACCGTTTTAGTGCCGGGTATCTGACGGCGTGTCGACGCCTGCGCCAGCGAACAATTGAGCAATATCGGCCGCATCGAACAGGTAACGCTGGTTGCAGAACTGGCAATCGATCTCGACTTCGCCACCGCGTTCGGCCACCAGTGCCTGCGCGTCTTCCAGACCCAGGCTGACCAGCGCATTACCCGAGCGCTCCCGCGAGCAGCTGCAGCGGAAGCGCAGGTTTTGCACATCGAACAAACGCACCTGCTCTTCGTGGTAGAGACGATGCAGGACGGTTTCGTTGTCCAGGCTGAGCAATTCATCGGCGTTCAGGGTGCTGGCCAGCGCGGTGATGTGCTGCCAGCTGGCGGCGCGCTCTTCTTCGTCTTTCAGACGGTCGGCCGGCAGTTGCTGCAGCAGCATGCCGCGGGCACGACGGCCGTCGGCGAACAGCTTGAAGCGGGTGCCAACCTGCTGAGACATGACGAAATAATTGGTGAAGCATTCCGACAGGGTTTCACCGTCGAGATCGACGATACCCTGGTAACGCTGACCGATCGTCGGGTCGACGGTCAGGGTCAGGTCACCGCCCGGCATCAGGTCGGCAAGGGTCGCATCCGGGGCGATCTGCTCGGCGTTATAACGCGCCAGACCACGGATCTCGCGCTCGCTGGAGCATTCGATCATCAGCAGCGGAATCGGGCCTTCGGAGCGCGCCTGCAGAATCAGCAAGCCGTCGAATTTCAGGGTGCCCACCAGCAACGAGGCCGCCGCCATCAATTCGCCCAGCAATTGCGCGACCGGCTCCGGGTACGGGTGCTTGGCGAGGACTTCGGCGTAGCTGCGCTCAAGCGCAACCAGTTCGCCGCGTGTGTCGCTGTCATCGAAGATGAAACGTTGGGTGAAATCGGTATCCGCTAGGTCGGTCATAATTTTGGGTATCTGAATGTGGTGACAAAATGGTTACAAGACGTGAAAATTTGCGCTTCTTGGCACCCTTTTTGGTGCCAGCGCTAAGCCATGGGAGGCATTTTATGAACAATCCGGGTTTGTTCCAATCAAGGTGGAACCTCGGCCGGCTGGTTCTGTGTAACGTAGTGCCCTTGGCGCTACTGGCTTTCTGGTTATGGCCTACGGGCCAAATGCTGTGTGTGATTTTCGACGAGTGGCTGTTCCGCTCACTCAATGCACCACTGGCCAGCAACCCCATATGGCTCCACATCTGGGCAATTGCAAGTCTGCGCCCGTTCGACATCATCGTCGGACTGATCCTGCTGACGCTGCTGATCAAGGGCGACTGGGTGTTCAAGGCGATTGATGTGCGTCGCGCCTTCTTCGGATTTTTCTCGATCCTGCTGTTGATGGTGGTGATTCGCGCGCTGTTTTCCAAATTCGCCGACTACATGGACTGGCAGCACAGCAGCCCGTCGATGGTGCTGGAAGGCGCGGTGCACCTGAGTGATTACTTCCCGCACCTGGAAAAAGCCTGGGAGCTGAAGGATCGCTCGAGCCAGAGCTTCCCCGGTGACCACGCTTCGGTGTTGCTGATCTGGGCACTGTTCATGGGCGTGTTCAGCCGTACTGTTGGTCAGTTCCTGACCGTCTGGGGCCTGGCACTGCTGTTCATGCTGCCGCGTCTGGTGGCCGGCGCGCACTGGGGCCAGGACGATTACATCGGCGGCATGCTGCTGGCGGTGTGGGCGTTGGGCTGGGGTTACTACACACCGTTCGCTTATCACGCCGCCAACTTCTGGCTGAAGGTGACTGCGCCGGTTTTCAATCTGCTGGGCAAGCTGCCGGTGGTTTCGCGGATGAGTGTGGTGTCTGCCGCGAACTGACAGTTGTGTGAAGACCTGTGGCGAGGGAGCTTGCTCCCGCTCGGCTGCGTAGC
The DNA here is from genome assembly GCF_014060985.1 of Pseudomonas sp. MD195_PC81_125. Taxonomy (NCBI): domain Bacteria; kingdom Pseudomonadati; phylum Pseudomonadota; class Gammaproteobacteria; order Pseudomonadales; family Pseudomonadaceae; genus Pseudomonas; species Pseudomonas sp. MD195_PC81_125. The sequence goes on along the minus strand of NZ_JABULD010000418.1, from coordinate 9,390 downwards.
AGTCGCTTTACCCGTCGATGCAGTTGTATTTTGAAATACGTGCTCGCCTGTACAGGGCGTCCTTCGGCCGCCAGCGGGAGCAAGCTCCCTCGCCACAAGTGTGTTCGTCGCACACTACTCGTGGCTGCTGCCACGAAACTTGAACAGATCCCGCCGTTGCTTCTTGCTCGGTTTGCCATCAGTGCTCACGCCCAGCGCCCCGGCCTTACGCATCGCCGCTGCCGCTTCACGCTTGGCAATACTCGCCTCGGTCTCGGAATACAGCGTCTGCGCCTCGGGTGCGCCGCGACGCACGATCGACAAGGCGTCGACCCTCACCGTGCGCTCTTCAAAACCGGTACGAATCTCGAATTCATCGCCAATGCGTGGCTCTTTGCCAGGCTTGCAGCGCTCCCCTCGGCAGTGCACCTTGCCACTTTCGATGGCTGCTTTGGCCAGCGCCCGGGTTTTATAAAAGCGCGCCGCCCACAACCACTTGTCGAGCCGGACCTTGTCGTCCTCTTCGCTTTTTTGTGCCATGGAATTTCCTCATTCTGAAATATTGATGAACTGTACTACCGTTTCTGTCGTGCCATGAATGACGCCGCCGCGGATTACAATGCGCACCAGCCGACACCCGCTTGAGGCGTCGGCGATCCGGGCCGTAGAAATCTGTCGCCTTTTAACCCTTATTCTGCGTGAATACCGCGAATCCGGCCCTTGCGGGCTGAGCGGTTGCCACGGTTGAGCATTTTTTTTGAAGACATTTGACCATTTGACCGTTGTCGGTCTGCGCGAGTGGGTGGCGCTCCCGGATCTGGGAGTCGCGGGCCTGCGGGCGAAAATCGACACCGGCGCCAGCACCTCCAGCCTGCACGCCACCGACATTGAACCGTTCGAACGCGATGGCGAGAAGTGGGTGCGTTTCACTGCGCACCTGGGCACTGTGGTGCAGTTGCGTCATCGGCGTTGCGAAGCACCGCTGGTGACGCGCAAAACCATCAAAAGCTCCAACGGCCAGGCCCAGGTGCGCTATGTGATCAGCACCACCCTGGCCCTCGGTGATCGGGTCTGGCAGGTCGAGTTTACCCTCGCCTGCCGCAAGTCCATGCGCTATCGCCTGTTGCTCGGGTCCAAAGCCTTGATCGACGGCCAGCTGGTGGTCAATCCGGGCATCAAATATGTACAAGACAAGCCGGTGTTCCCGGTATCTACCTCCTCCACAGGTGTTGCATGAAGATCGCTGTGCTGTCGCGGAATCCGCGTCTGTATTCCACCCGTCGCCTGGTCGAAGCCGGCACCGAGCGCGGGCATGAAATGGTCGTGATCGACACCTTGCGCGCCTACATGAACATTGCCAGCCACAAGCCGCAGATCCACTACCGCGGCAAACCGCTGGAAGGCTTCGACGCGGTGATTCCGCGAATCGGTGCATCGGTAACGTTTTATGGCTGCGCGGTGTTGCGCCAGTTCGAAATGATGGGGGTGTTTCCGCTCAACGAGTCGGTGGCCATTGCCCGCTCACGGGACAAATTGCGTTCGCTGCAACTGCTGTCGCGTCGCGGCATCGGCCTGCCGGTCACCGGCTTCGCTCACTCGCCGGACGACATTCCCGACCTGATCGACATGGTCAACGGCGCGCCGCTGGTGATCAAGGTGCTGGAAGGCACTCAAGGCATCGGTGTGGTGCTGTGCGAAACCGCAACCGCAGCCGAATCGGTGATCGAGGCGTTCATGGGCCTGAAGCAGAACATCATGGTTCAGGAATACATCAAGGAAGCCGGCGGTGCGGATATCCGCTGCTTCGTGGTCGGCGACAAGGTGATCGCAGCCATGAAACGTCAGGCCAAACCGGGCGAGTTCCGCTCCAACCTGCACCGTGGCGGCAGCGCCAGCCTGATCAAGATCACCCCGGAGGAACGCATGACTGCGTTGCGTGCGGCCAAGGTCATGGGCCTGGCAGTGGCGGGCGTGGATATTTTGCGATCGAACCACGGGCCGCTGGTGATGGAAGTGAACTCGTCGCCGGGCCTGGAAGGCATCGAGACCACCACCGGCAAGAACGTGGCGGGGATCATCATCGAACACCTCGAGAAGAATGGCGGGCCGAACATGACCCGCACCAAGGGCAAGGGTTAAAAGCAAAAGATCGCCGCTTTCGGCAGCTCCTGCATGGGAATCCGTACCCTGCAGGAGCTGCCGAAGGCAGCGATCTTTTTCAACGGTTAAACAGCATCCCGCGGCAACATCAACCCCAACGGCAACCTTACCCGCGCTTCCAGCCCGCCACCGGAACGGTTGCGCAACTCGACATTGCCGCCATGCATCGAAGCAATCCGCTTCACAATCGCCAGACCCAACCCGGTACCTTTGCCACCCCGGGCACGGTCGCCACGGGTGAACGGGTTGAAGATCGCCTCAAGCTCTGACGGATCAATCCCCGCGCCACGGTCCATCACGCTCAACACCACGTACGGCGCGCTGGTATCGCCAGACACATAAGCCGCGACCTCGACGCCACTGCCGGCATGGTTCAGGGCGTTGCCGATCAGGTTGTTCAGCAGGCGTTTCATCGACACCCGGCGCAGTGGAAACGGCTGGATCGGTTCCAGTCGCAAGCGTACCTTTTCTTCGCTCTGGTTATAGGGTGCGGCCACCTCACGCACCAGATCGCTCAGGTCCACTTCTTCCACCGACTCGTCACGACCGTCACGAATGAACGCGAGGAACTGGTCGAGAATCGCGTCCATGTCTTCGATATCGCGGACCATGTCGTCAGTCAGGTCATTGCGGTCGCCCATCAGCTCCAGCGACAGCCGCAAACGGGTCAGCGGCGTACGCAAGTCATGGGACACCCCGGCCAGCATCAGCTCGCGCTCGCGCCCGGCCTGTTCGACGTCTTCGGCCATCTGGTTGAAGGCGCGGTACACCTCGGTCATCTCGCTCGGTGTGTCGCTGATCGGCAGACGTACGCTGCGGCCCTGACCCAGTTGTCGGGCGGCGTACACCAGGCGTTTCAACGGCTGGTTGAGCTGACTGACGAAAATCCATGCCGACGCGGTCGATAACAAACCGATGGCGAGGAACCAGCCGAGCACGTTCCAGATTTTCTGGCCGCGCAATGGATGCGGGTACAGCGGCACTTTCAGCCAGCCATCGCCCAGGCTCGGTGCACGCACCCACAGCGCCGGCGGCGAGTGCATGCGCAAACGCACTTCGGTATCGGCGCCCAGCTCCGCCTGCATCTGCCGCTGATAAATTTCACTGTACGGCCAGTGCTGTTCGCCCTCCGGCACACCGGCGCCGACCACCCGGATCAGCGTCGCGGCATCGGCGATCTTCGCGCGGTTTTCTTCATCGGCCGCCCAATAGGCACGCAGCGTCAGGGCGACGCCGTGGCTGTATTGGCGATCCACCAGCACGTCCTCGTTCATCAACAGATAAACCAGGGTCAGCGCCTTGGAAAACAGCACGACGATGAGCACCAGCCAAAGGGTGCGGGAGAAAAAACTTTGGGGGAACCAGACGGGGGTTTTCATCGATAACCGTTACACACTTGCAGGAGCGAGCCATGCTCGCATATTGCGGACTGCGAGTCTGCGCAGAGGGTCGATCAACCCGATCTGCGCAGACCCGCTCCTACAAATCGCCGATCACTTGGTGGCGGCGCCATCCGGCACGAACACGTAGCCCACGCCCCAGACCGTCTGGATGTAGCGCGGTTTCGACGGATCCGGCTCGATCATCCGGCGCAGACGGGAGATCTGCACATCAATGGAACGCTCCAGGGCATCCCACTCGCGACCACGGGCCAGGTTCATCAGTTTGTCGCGGGTCAGCGGCTGACGCGCGTTCATCACCAGCGCCTTGAGCACTGCAAACTCACCGGTGGTGAGCATGTGCACTTCTTCGCCACGTTTCAGTTCGCGGGTCGCCAGCGACAGCACGTAATCACCGAAGGTGACATTTTCGTCTTCACTGCCCGGTGCACCCGGCACCGGTGCGGCCTGACGACGCAAAACAGCCTTGACCCGAGCCATCAGCTCGTCCGGGTTGAACGGCTTGGCCAGGTAGTCATCGGCGCCCAGTTCCAGGCCCTTGATGCGGCTCATCTCATCGCCCTTGGCGGTGAGCATGATGATCGGAATCTGATTGTTCGCGGCCCGCAGGCGACGGCATGCGGTCAGGCCGTCTTCGCCCGGCAGCATCAAGTCGAGGACCACCAGGTTGAACACTTCACGCGACAGCAGGCGGTCCATTTGCTCGGTGTTCGGTACGGCACGGGCGCGGTAGCCCTTGCTGACGAAGAAACGTTCCAGCAGGCTGCTCAGCCCCGGATCGTCGTCAACAATAAGAATTTTTTCGCCTTCAGCATTGTTTGCAGTGCTGCTCATTGGATGCTCCTTTTAGCTCGGCGCGCATTATGGCGTAGCTGCCGTTATACGCACCGTGTGCATTGTTAGCAGATTTTTCCTTCACTGCCAGAAAACCGGGGTTTATGCCTACAGACTGCTACACCCCCGAATGACAGAACGCTGGTTATAATGCGCGGCGTTTTGTGCCAGGCAACGTCTGAATCGTTACCGCAGGTGGCCGGGCTTTTTTCGCGGTGGCCGCAGTAATTGTTCGATTTCACGGGTCAATGGGGAGCCTTTTGACCCAGGCAGCGGCAATTTTCTAGCCGCTCAACCAGACTCCGGGCCTTTATTTCCGTGCCTGCGAGCCTGCTTTCACACTATGTCAGGTGGTTTTATGGACAGCATCAACAGCCGCATCGCCGAGGAACTCGGCGTACGCCCGCAACAGGTCGAAGCGGCCGTCGCGCTACTCGATGAAGGCTCTACCGTTCCCTTCATCGCCCGTTACCGGAAAGAAGTCACCGGCAGCCTCGATGACACCCAGCTGCGTCATCTGGAAGAGCGTCTGCGCTACCTGCGAGAACTCGACGAACGGCGCATCAGCATCCTCGCCAGCATCCAGGAGCAGGGCAAACTCACCCCCGCCCTCGAGCGCGATATCAAACTCGCCGACACCAAGACCCGCCTCGAAGACTTGTACCTGCCGTACAAGCAGAAGCGCCGCACCAAGGGCCAGATTGCCCTGGAAGCCGGCCTCGGCGAGCTGGCCGACGGCCTGTTCAACGACCCGAATCTGTCGCCAGAAACCGAAGCCGCACGCTTCGTCGACGCCGAGAAAGGCGTAGCCGACGTGAAAGCTGCGCTGGAAGGCGCCAAGTACATCCTGATGGAGCGCTTCGCCGAAGACGCCAGTCTGCTGGAGAAGCTGCGTAACTTCCTCAAGCAGGAAGCGACCATCAGCGCCCGCGTGATCGCTGGCAAGGAAGAAGAAGGCGCGAAGTTCCGCGACTACTTCGAACACGACGAGCCGCTGAAAAGCATGCCGTCGCACCGCGCACTCGCGATTTTCCGTGGCCGCAACGAAGGCATCCTCAGCTCCGCGCTGAAAGTCGGCGACGAACTGCCGGGCACCATGCACCCGTGCGAAGGCATGATCGCTCAGCAATTCGGCATCCAGAACCAGAACCGCCCCGCCGACAAATGGCTCGGTGAAGTGGTGCGCTGGACCTGGAAGGTCAAGCTTTACACGCACCTGGAAACCGACCTGCTCGGCGAGCTGCGCGACGGTGCCGAAACCGAGGCGATCAACGTCTTCGCCCACAACCTGCATGACCTGCTGCTGGCGGCGCCGGCCGGCCCGCGTGCGACCCTGGGCCTTGATCCGGGCCTGCGTACCGGCTGCAAGGTCGCGGTGGTGGACTCCACCGGCAAGCTGCTCGATCACGCCACGGTTTATCCGCATGTGCCGCACAACAAGTGGGATCAGACCATCGCGATCCTGGCCGCCCTGTGCGCCAAGCACTCGGTTGACCTGATCGCCATCGGCAACGGCACCGCCAGCCGCGAAACCGACAAACTGGCGATCGAGCTGATCAAAAAAATACCCGGCGATGAAAATGACCAAGGTCATGGTCTCCGAAGCCGGCGCCTCGGTGTACTCGGCATCGGAACTGGCGGCCAAGGAATTCCCGGACCTGGACGTGTCGATCCGTGGTGCGGTGTCGATTGCCCGTCGCTTGCAGGATCCACTGGCCGAGTTGGTGAAGATCGATCCGAAATCCATCGGTGTCGGCCAGTACCAGCACGACGTGTCGCAGCTGAAGCTGGCGCGCGGTCTGGATGCGGTGGTCGAGGACTGCGTGAACGCCGTCGGTGTCGATGTGAACACCGCCTCGGTGGCCTTGCTGGCGCGGATCTCCGGCCTCAACGCGACCCTGGCGCAGAACATCGTTGCCCACCGTGACGAGCACGGCGCCTTCAAGACCCGTGCGGCGCTGAAGAAAGTTGCGCGTCTGGGCGAGAAAACCTTCGAACAGGCCGCAGGCTTCCTGCGCGTGATGAACGGCGACAACCCGCTGGATTCTTCCGCTGTTCACCCGGAAGCCTATCCGCTGGTACAGCGCATCGCCGCTGAAACCGACCGCGACATTCGCTCGCTGATCGGCGACGCCGCGTTCCTCAAGCGTCTGGACCCGAAGAAATTCACCGACGAGACCTTCGGTCTGCCCACCGTCACCGACATTCTGCAAGAACTGGAAAAACCGGGTCGCGACCCGCGTCCGGAGTTCAAGACCGCCGAGTTCCAGGAAGGCGTCGAAGACCTGAAAGACCTGCAACTGGGGATGATCCTCGAAGGCGTCGTCACCAACGTGACCGCGTTCGGCGCGTTCGTCGACATCGGTGTGCATCAGGACGGTCTGGTGCACATCTCGGCGCTGTCGGAGAAGTTCATCAAGGACCCACGCGAAGCGGTGAAGGCCGGTGACGTGGTGAAAGTGAAGGTCATGGAAGTCGACATCCCGCGCAAACGCGTCGGCCTGTCGATGCGCATGAGTGATACCCCGGGCGAGAAGATCGACGGTGCCCGCGGTTCGCGTCCAGGCTCGGCACCGCGCCAGTCGTCGAACAACGCGCCGCGCAAGGAAACAGCCACAGCCGCTCCGGTGAACAACGCCATGGCTTCGCTGTTCGCTAACGCCAAGCAGTTGAAGAAACGCTGATGGAGATTCCGGCCGGGCTCGTCGAGAGCGCGTTTTTCCAGCTGTTGGGCTGCCGCCTGCACAGCCTGGAAACCGGGGTGGCGCAAGTCGCCCTGGTGCTGGAACCGCAACTGCGCAATCGCGGCGGCAAATTGCACGGTGGCGCGCTGTTCAGTCTGGTGGATATCGCCATGGGGCTGGCCTGTTCCAGCACCCACGGCTTCGACCAGCAGAGCGCGACCATCGAGTGCAAGATCAACTACATCCGCGCCGTATCCGACGGCGAGGTGCTGTGCACGGCGGCGGGTGATCCACCCGGGCCGCCGCACGCTGGTGGTCGAGGCCGACGTGATGCAGGGCGACAAACTGGTCGCAAAAGCGCAAGGCACGTTCGCTGTCCTGTAGATGTTGTTCATCATTTTGAGTTAATTTCGGCGCAATGAATCCTGTAGGAGCTGCCGCAGGCTGCGATCTTTTGATCTTGCTTTTGCCTTATCCGCGTCTGTCGAGAATATTGACCACCAGCCGATCCACCCAGCCCCAGATCCGCTGCTTCACCCGCCGCCACAGCGGCCGGCGCTGCCACTCCTCCAGACTGACCTGCTGACTCAGGCCGAAGTCCTTCTCGAAACTCTGCACCACCGCTGCCGTCAACGACGGATCCAGTGCCTCCAGATTCGCCTCCAGATTGAAGCGCAGATTCCAGTGATCGAAGTTGCACGATCCGATGCTCACCCACTCGTCCACCAGGACCATTTTCAGGTGCAGGAAACACGGCTGATACTCGAAGATCTGCACTCCGGCCTTGAGCAGGCGCGGGTAGTAGCGATGCCCGGCGTAACGTACCGACGGGTGATCGGTGCGCGGCCCGGTCAGCAATAGCCGGACGTCGACACCCCGGGCAGCGGCCTTGCGCAGCGAGCGGCGGATTTTCCAGGTCGGCAGGAAGTAAGGCGTGGCCATCCAGATGCGTTTCTGCCCGCTGTTCAAAGCGCGAAACAGCGACTGCAGAATGTCGCGATGCTGGCGGGCATCGGCGTAAGCCACGCGGCCCATGCCCTCGCCCATGTCCGGAACCTTGGGCAAGCGTGGCAGGCCGACATGCGCCGAAGGTTTCCAGGCCCGGCGATGGCGGTTGGCGATCCATTGGCGGTCGAACAGCACTTGCCAGTCGAGCACCAGCGGACCGCTGATTTCCACCATCACTTCATGCCATTCGCTGCTGTCCTGCCCCGGCGCCCAAAACTCATCGGTGACACCCGTGCCGCCGACCACCGCCAGACGCTGATCGACCAGCAACAGTTTGCGATGATCGCGATAAAAGTTGCCCACCCAACGCCGCCAGCTCAGTCGATTGTAAAAACGCAGTTCGACCCCGGCCTTGATCAGGCGCTGACGCAGGTGCAGGGTAAACGCGAGACTGCCGTAGTCATCGAACAGGCAGCGCACCCGCACCCCGCGCTCGGCGGCCTGCACCAGCGCCTGCACCACGGCTTCGGCGCAGGCGCCCGCCTCCACCAGATACAACTCGAGTTCGACCTGTTCTTCGGCGCGGGCAATTTCCACCAGCATGCGCGGGAAGAATTGCGGGCCGTCAATCAACAGTTCGAAGCGGTTGCCGTCCCGCCACGGGAACACCGCGCCGCGCATGTCAGCGCGCCGTGAAAATCAGCACCGCACCCACCGGCACCGACGGACTGATGGCCGACAGGCCAGCGAGGTTACGCAGGGTTTCCAGGCCCGGCACCAGATCGAAATCCTCGGCGTTGATCACCAGCGGCTCCAGGGTCACCACTTGAAAACGCCGGTCATCGAGACGGGTGGCCAGCAACTGCGCCGGGTATTCATGTTGCTTGCCGTGCAGGTTGACGGTCAGCGGCAAGCGCAATTCCAGCTGCGCGCCGGGGGCCAGATCGTTGATCGGGCGCAGGTCGATCCGGGTGCTGATGGTCGCCTCGGGGAATTGTTCGATCTGGAACAGCTCCTTGCGCATGCGCTCGTCGCGCAGCGGGATGCCGCTGTTGATCGAATCCAGCTCGACTTCGACTTCGGCGCGACCATCCGGATCGACCTTGCCGTGCAGCACCAGAAAGCGCTGTACTTCGGAAATGTGGGCGTTTTTTCGTGCTGACGAACGACAGCCGCGACGACTCGCCATCCAGATACCAATTGGCCTGCGCCGGCAGCGCGGCGGCGGCCAGCAGCAGACTGGCGAAGGCTTTATAGAGGGAGCGGTTGAACATTGAATACTCGTGGGGGCGATAAACCTGCACGAACCTTAACCGCCCATAGGTTTATTGCAAACATCAAGATCAAAAGATCGCAGCCCTGCGGGCAGCTCCTACAGGGAAAAA
>NZ_JABULD010000635.1:0-23723 GCF_014060985.1 Pseudomonas sp. MD195_PC81_125 | reverse complement strand
CTGCTGGGCAGCCGTTCGATCGTCAATCTGATCAACGCCATGTCGATCAAGGGCGAGATGAATGACGACACCATCGTCACCCTCAACCGTTTCTGGGATACCGCCCAGGATGTGGCCATGACTTGCCTGACCCTTGCCAAGCGCGTCGGCACCGAGGCCAGCGACGAGGCTTACGCCTTGGGGCTTTTCCACGACTGCGGCGTGCCGCTGATGCTTCAGCGTTTCCCGGATTACATGACGACACTCGAAAAGGCCTACGCCAACGCGAGTGCCGAGCGCCGGGTCGTGGACACCGAGAATGATGTCTACAACACCAATCACTCGGTGGTCGGTTATTACACCGCCAAGTCCTGGCGCCTGCCGGAACACGTCAGTGCAGCCATCGCCAACCACCACAATGCCCTGGCGATTTTCAGCGACGAAACCTCGCGCAACAGTCAGATGAAAAACCTGCTGGCGATCCTGAAGATGGCCGAGCACATCTGCGCGTCGTACCGGGTGCTGGGCAACCAGACCGAAGACTTCGAATGGCAGGCCGTCGGGCCGCTGGTGCTGGAGTACATCGGCCTCTCGGATTACGACTTCGAAACGTTGAAGCAGACGATCCGCGAACTTGGCGCACACTGATTTAGCAAACTGATTCGAGACCCCCATGCCTGAATTGCCGGAAGTCGAAACCACCCGCCGCGGGATCGCTCCGCACCTGGAAGGTCAGCGTGTCAGCCGGGTCATCGTGCGTGATCGCCGGTTGCGCTGGCCGATCCCCGAGGACCTTGATGTGCGCCTGTCCGGACAGCGCATCGTGCTGGTCGAGCGGCGGGCCAAGTATTTGCTGATCAACGCCGAAGTCGGCACGCTGATCAGCCACTTGGGCATGTCCGGTAACTTGCGGCTGGTTGAGGTCGGGATGCCAGCGGCCAAGCATGAGCATGTCGATATCGAGCTGGAATCCGGGCTGGCCCTGCGCTACACCGATCCGCGCCGGTTCGGCGCGATGCTCTGGAGTAGCGACCCGCTCAATCACGAACTGCTGATTCGCCTCGGACCGGAGCCATTGACCGATCTGTTCGACGGCGAGCGGCTGTTCCAGTTGTCACGCGGGCGTTCGATGGCGGTCAAGCCGTTCATCATGGACAACGCGGTGGTGGTGGGCGTCGGCAATATTTACGCGACCGAAGCGCTGTTCGCCGCCGGGATTGATCCGCGGCGCGAAGCCAAGAGCATTTCCCGGGCGCGTTATCTGAAGCTGGCAATCGAGATCAAACGCATCCTGGCCGCAGCCATCGAGCGCGGCGGCACCACGTTGCGTGATTTCATTGGCGGCGACGGGCAACCGGGGTACTTCCAGCAAGAGCTCTTCGTTTATGGTCGTGGCGGTGAGCACTGCAAGGTCTGCGGCACCGGTCTGCGGGAAGTGAAGCTGGGGCAACGGGCCAGTGTGTTCTGTCCGCGCTGCCAGACCTGAGGCAAAAAGCTGAAAAAGTCCTACGGTCTATAGTGAGTGGTCTCACTGTTCAGCCCGAAGGATCGTGCCATGAAGTCCTTGCAAGCCCTGTTTGTCACATTGCTGCTGTGTTCCAGCCTGGCCGTTCAGGCCACGGAAAACGGCAGCGGTGATCCGCGCTACACCATCCAGAACCCTCCCGCCTACGCCATGATTGGCGATTTGCTGATTGCCCGACCTTTGTTGGTGGTGGCAACGGTGCTGGGTGCGGGGGTGTTTGTGGTGTCATTGCCGTTTACCGCGCTGGGTGGCGGGGTGGGCGATGCGGGACAGGCGCTGGTGGTGGATCCGGCGAAAGCTGCTTTTGTGCGGTGTCTGGGGTGTACGGGGGAGGGGTTTGAGCAGCGTGAGTGAGCTGATCAGGGTTTTGCGCTGCTGCTGATGGCCCTTTCGCGAGCAAGCTCTCCACATTGGAGCGCATTTCAAAATGTGGGGAGCGAGCTTGCTCGCGAAGAGGCCCGGAAGAGCGCTACAAAAACGTTCAGATCAGGCCTTGCCGGTGATCTTGCGGTACTTCTCCATCAACTGTTCTTCAGTCTCCGGATGCGCCTCGTCCAGCGGAATGCAATCCACCGGGCAGACCTGTTGGCACTGCGGTTCGTCGTAGTGGCCAACGCACTGGGTGCACAGGTTCGGGTCGATCACGTAGATCTCTTCGCCTTGGGAAATGGCAGCGTTCGGGCACTCGGGTTCGCAGACGTCGCAGTTGATGCAATCGTCGGTGATGATCAGGGACATGCTAACTCCAGCCGGGGCGGCAGGCCCGGGCGCAATAAATCAATGCGCGCAATTGTGCCGCATTGGCGAGCGCAGTGCACGCGGCTGCGATCAAGGGCACGAGACTGCAATCTTTAAAAGCAAAAGATCGCAGCCTTGCAGCTCCTACTTTTTGAAGCGCAGGGTCAGGGCATCGGCCACGGCCGGGTGCACGAACTTGCTGATATCGCCGCCCAGCGCGGCGATTTCCCGCACCAGCGTCGAGGAAATGAATGAATAACGCTCGGACGGGGTGAGAAACAGGCTCTCGACGTCCGGGGCCAACTGGCGGTTCATGTTGGCCAGCTGGAATTCGTATTCGAAGTCCGACACCGCGCGCAGACCGCGCAGGAACACATTGGCGTTCTGTTCTTTGGCGAAATGCGCCAGCAGCGTCGAGAAGCCGACCACTTCGACGTTGGGCAGGTGTTTGGTGACCTCGCGAGCCAGCTCAACCCCGTTGTTCCAGCGGGAACAGCGGATTTTTCTTCGGGCTGGCGGCGACCGCAATGATCACGTGATCGAACAGGCGCGAGGCGCGTTCGACCAGATCGCCATGCCCTTTGGTAATAGGGTCGAAGGTACCTGGGTACAACACTCGGTTCATCGCGTCGTCCTGGCGGGAGTCCGTTGGGGAGTCGGATGGTATCGCAGCCGTCCCGGTCGGCCAAGTCGCCTGTTGGGTAAGAAAGCACTATAGACGACGCGATAAACCGTTTTTTTCACGGATTTCTCAGCCGATCGGCGAGGGATGTCGCCAGTTGTGCAGTCAGTCCATACACCGACAATTGCGGGTTGGCGCCAATACTGGTGGGGAACAGCGAGCCGTCGTGAATCGACAGATTGCTCAGTTGATGATGCCGGCCAAGGCTGTCGGTGACTGCGTTTTTCGGGTCTTCACCCATTGCGCAACCGCCCATCACGTGGGCACTGCCCAGCCGCGTGCGATAGAGCTCAAGGCGCAGACCGTCGATCAATTTGCGCACCTCGGCCAGGGTGTTCACGTAGCGCGCATCGGCGTGCATCGGCATTACCGCTTTCGCGCCGCCGGCGAACTGGATCTCGGCCATGCTGTGAAACGCGCGACGCAAGCCTTCCCAGGCGTAAGGCGAGACTTGATAGTCGAGCACTGGTGAGCCGTCGCCGCGCAATTCGACACTGCCGCCGGGGCTGTCCGGATGGAAGCCGTCGCGCAGCAGCGCCAGCATCGCGTGCGTGCGCGGCAGATCAGCCATGTGTTCGGCGTTCTGCTGGCCGAAGCCGCCGAGCAGCGTTGCCGCCAATGCCGGTTGCAGCGGTGGCACTTCGAGTTTGTAGCCCATTGGCCCGCTGGTGCCGTCCTGCCACTGGAAATGATCCGAGTAGATCGACTGCGGCGCGCCGTAGAACGGGTTGATCACCTCGTCGAAGCGCCCTGCAGACATGTTAACCAGATGCAAAAAGGTGCGTTTGCCGAGGCGCTGATGCGGGTCCGGCGCGTCTGAACGCAAGAGCAGGGCCGGGCTGTTGATGCCGCCGCCCGCCAGCACGTAATGCCGGGCCTTGACCGTGATTTTGCGTCCAGTCGGCGCGACGCAACGCTCGTCCATCGCCACGCATTGCAGGCCGGTGATTTTGTCGCCGTTGATCAACAGTTTTTCCGCGCGGGCCAGGTACAGCAGTTCGCCGCCCTTTTCCAGGGTCGCCGGAATGGTGGTGACCATCATCGATTGCTTGGCATTGGTCGGGCAGCCCATGCCGCAATAGCCAAGGTTCCAGCAGCCACGGACGTTGCGCGGGATCACGTGCCAGCTGTAGCCGAGTTGCTCGCAGCCCTTGCGGATCACATCGTTGTTGGCATTGGGCGGGACCCTCCATGGCGCGACGCCGAGGCGCTGTTCCATTTTCTCGAACCACGGCGCCATCTCGGCCGGGCTGTGGCCTTTGACGTTGTGTTCCCTGGCCCAGTGTTCGAGGGTCGGCTCGGGCGTGCGGAAGCTCGACGTCCAGTTGATCAGCGTGGTGCCGCCCACCGCACGACCCTGCAGAATGGTGATCGCGCCGTCCTTGCTCATGCGGCCGATGCCTTCCTGATAGAGGCTGCTGTAGGCCTGGTCTTCAAGCATTTTGAAGTCGGAACTGGTCTTGAGCGGGCCTTCTTCGATCAGCAGCACTTTGTAACCGGCGTCGCTGAGGATCTCCGCCGTGGTGCCGCCTCCGGCGCCGCTGCCGATGATGGCCACGTCGGTTTGCAGCGTCAGGTCGTCGGTCAGTTGTGCGCCGTTGTAGGTTTTCCAGCCACGGGCAAGGCCTTCGCGGAACGGGTCGGGTACGGGCATTGATCAGGTTCTCTTGTTCTTGTTGTTCTGGCGGGCCCCTTCGCGAGCAAGCTCGCTCCCACATTTGCACCGCAACCCCCCTGTGGGGAGCGAGCCTGCTCGCGAAGGGCGCGACTCGGTTTCAAACAGTCGGCGGGCCGGGGTAGCCGCAATGCGCCCAGGACTCGGCGCGGGTGTACCAGGCCATCATCACCATTTGCTGCAATGAGCTATGGCCCATGCGCAGCAGGCTCAATGAACTGTTCTGCCATCGTTCAAGGAAGTGACGCATCGCCTCGGGGCTGGCGTTTTCCCAACTGCCCCAGATGCCGGTGAGCGGCCCGCGGGTGACGGCCATGCCGAGCACGTCGAACAGTTGTCGGGTGAGTTTGAGCATCTCCGGCGACAGGTGATCGAGGCTGAAGTCCAGCGACTTCAGAGTGCCATCCACCGCACCGGGCATTTTCTCGGTGGTCACGGCGCCTTCGAGCATCACCGGAATCAGTGCACGCAGGAACAGCAGGTCGCCGTCACGCAAAGTGACGAAGCCATTGGCCGCGATACTCGATGAGCAACCACTGAGGCTGGCGCCAAGGCCGGCGGTGGCGAGGAACGCAGTGGCACCGAGGCTGAATTTCAGCAGGCCACGGCGCGACAGGACAGGTGTTTCGGTCAGGCTTGGGTGCATTGTTGTTATTACCCGGCGGTGACGACGATTAGCGGATGAACAGCTTCTGGATCAGTTTCTGGATCGATTTGCCGTACGGCGGATAGATCAACTTCGCGGCGTTGAAGCGCTGTTTGATCAGTACGCCCTTGGCCTTGCTGAAAGTCAGGAAGCCTTCGTGGCCGTGATAGTGGCCCATGCCCGACGGGCCGATGCCGCCGAATGGCATGTCGTCCTGCGCCACGTGCAACAAGGTGTCGTTCAGGCACACGCCGCCGGAGTGGGTTTCGTGCAGCACGCGGTTCTGTTCGCGCTTGTCGTAGCCGAAGTAGTAAAGCGCCAGAGGACGCGGGCGCTGATTGATGTAGGCAAACGCCTGATCGAGATCCTGATACGGCACGATCGGCAGCAGCGGGCCGAAGATTTCATCCTGCATCACGGTCATTTCATCGGTGACGTTCAGCAGCAGGCTGTGCGGCATGCGCCGGCCCTGGCCCTGTTCGAACAGCGGGATCAGCAGCGCGCCCTTGCTCGTGGCGTCGCTGACATAACTGTTGAGCCGGGCCAGTTGGCGCTCGTTAATGATCGCGGTGTAGTCCGGGTTGTCGGCGAGGGTCGGATAGAAATTGTTCACTACCTGGCGATAGGCTTCGACGAACGCGCCGACACGGTCTTGCGGTACCAGCACGTAGTCGGGCGCGACGCAGGTCTGGCCGGCGTTGAGGGTTTTACCGAAGGCGATGCGTTCGGCGGCGTCCTTGAGCGGTACGTCGCCGGAGACAATGGCCGGGGACTTGCCGCCCAGTTCGAGGGTCACCGGGGTCAGGTTTTCCGCCGCCGCGCGCATCACGTGCTTGCCGATGCTGGTGGCGCCGGTGAACAGCAGGTGATCAAAGCGCAAACGGGAGAACGCCACGCCGATGTCGGCCTCGCCGAGCACCACGCAGACCAGGTCTTCGGGGAAAATTCGTCCCAGCAGGGTTTTGAGCAACTGGCCGGTGGCCGGAGTCGATTCGCTGAGTTTGAGCATCACCCGGTTGCCCGCCGCGAGCGCACCGACCAATGGGCCGACGGCCAGATACAACGGGTAGTTCCACGGGACGATGATACCGACCACGCCGAGCGGCTGGTACACGACTTTCGCTGACGCCGGCTGAAAGGCCATGCCGACTTTGCGCCGCGACGACTTCATCCAGCCCTTGAGATGGCGGCTGGCGTAATGGATACCGTGCAGGCTGGGCATCAGCTCGGCAAGCAGGGTTTCATCGGCGCTGCGATGACTGAAATCGGCGCTGATGGCGTCGATCAAGGCCTGGCGCTCATTGCTGAGCATGTCGCGCAACGCTTTGAGCCATTGCTGACGCTGGGCCGCCGGCGGCATCGGGTTGGCTGTGTAGGCGGCGCGCTGTGCCGCGAACAGCCGATCCAGCTCTTCCAGGGGCTGTTGCAGCGTTTGCAGATAAGCAATGTCGGCAGTCATCGTCGGCTCCGGATTTATTGTAGTGAGGACTTTTTAGAGTCTAAGCTCTAGAAAGTCAAATGACTTCCCGACACAGCTTTGTTTTATCCAATTCCGGTTAGGTCGTAAGATGCCCCTCACCGCACTCTGAATTAAAGCTCAAGCCATGGCCCCACGAATAAAAACCAGCGAGCGCATCGTGCAGAACAGCCTCGAACTGTTCAATCAGCAGGGCGAGCGCAGCATCAGCACCAACCACATTGCCGCGCACATGGAGATTTCTCCGGGCAATCTGTACTACCACTTCCCCAACAAGCAGGCGATCATCGCCGTGCTGTTCAGTGAGTACGAAAGTCTGGTCGACAGCTTTTTGCGCCCGCCACAGGGGCGTGCCGCCACCGTCGAAGACAAGCGCTATTACCTCAAGGAGCTGCTGTCGGCGATGTGGGGCTACCGCTTTCTGCATCGGGATCTGGAACACCTGCTCGACAGTGACCCGGATCTGGCCGCGCGCTACCGGCGTTTTTCCCAGCGCTGTGTGATCCAGGGCATGGCGATCTACGAGGCTTTGTCGCCGCCGGCATTCTCAAGATGGATCGGGTACAGATCGAGTCCCTGACGATCAATGCCTGGATCATCCTCACCTCGTGGGTGCGTTTTCTGTGCACCACCCGGGAAAACTCCAACCACCTCAGCGAGCAGGCCATCAAGCGTGGCGTGTATCAGGTGCTGGTGCTGGAAGCCGGGTTCGTCACCGATCAGGCCCGCGAAGAGGTGAATGCCTTGTTCGACGAGTTCTACGTACCGCTGGCCCAGGCCCTCGAGGAAGGGCGGTAACCCATTTCGAAGTCGCTCACAGGAGTCCGTCATGCCGATTGCGCAACTGCTCAGCCCGACCGCACTGGATGCCCGCAAGGAGCAGCCGGGGCTGGTGATTCTCGATTGTCGTTTTGCCCTCGAAGACCCGGACTACGGGCAGCGCAGCTATGCCGAAGGGCACATCGCCGGCGCCCGCTTCGCTGACCTTGAGCGTGACCTGAGTGGCAAAGTGGTCAAAGGCGTGACCGGACGTCACCCATTGCCCGAGCCGGCGGCGCTGATCGAGCGTCTGCAGGCGTGGGGCATCAATGCCGACAGCGATGTGGTTTTTGTACGACGACGGCCCTGGTGCCTATGCGGCCCGCGCCTGGTGGTTGCTGGCGTGGCTGGGCAAGCGCGACGGCGTGTTCATTCTCGACGGCGGCCTCAAGGCCTGGCACGCGGCGGGTCAACCGCTGAGCCTGGATGCGCCGTCGGTCAGCCGGGGCAACTTCAGTGGTCAGCCGGACATGAAACTGCTGCTGAGCGCCGAGCAATTGCACCAGCGCCTTGCTCAGCCGTCGCTGACATTGCTCGATGCCCGGGCCTTGCCGCGCTTCAAGGGTGAGGTGGAACCGATCGATCCGATTGCCGGGCACATTCCCGGGGCGCAATGCGCGGCGTTTACCGAGAACCTCGGCAGCGACGGGCGCTTCCTGCCAGCGGAGCAGCTCAAGCAGCGTTTTGCGGCGAAACTCGGCGAGCGTTCGCCAACGGACCTGGTCGCTTATTGCGGTTCCGGGGTGACGGCGTGTCACAACCTGTTTGCGTTGTGCCTGGCGGGGTATCCGCTGGGTTCGCTGTATGCCGGGTCGTGGAGTGAGTGGATCAACGAGCCTTCCAGAGGTATAGCCACGGGCGAATAACAGCAAAAGATCGCAGCCTGCGGGCAGCTCCTACAGGGGATTTGTGTGGGGTTACGAGGGAATGGTCAGGCCTCGAACAACCGCCGGCCGCGCCAGAAACCGCTCCAGCACCCGGGTCACATTCGGGAAATTGCTGATCCCGACCAGATCGCCCGCCTCATAGAAGCCGATCAGGTTGCGCACCCACGGGAACGTGGCGATGTCGGCGATGGTGTAGCGCTCGCCCATGATCCAGTCGCGACCTTGCAGACGTTTGTCGAGCACGTTGAGCAGGCGTCTGCTCTCCTCGACATAACGGTCACGCGGACGCTTGTCCTCGTAGTCCTTGCCGGCGAATTTGTTGAAGAAACCGAGCTGGCCGAACATCGGGCCGATACCGCCCATCTGGAACATCAGCCACTGAATCGTCTCGTAACGCAGCGCGCCCTCCTGGGCCAGCAACTGCCCGCTCTTGTCGGCGAGGTAGATCAGGATCGCGCCGGACTCGAACAGCGCCAGCGGTTGGTCCTCGGGACCGTGCGGATCGAGGATCGCCGGGATCTTGTTGTTGGGGTTCAGCGAGAGGAATTCCGGTGACATCTGATCCTGCGTGTCGAAGCCCACACGGTGCGGCTCGTACGGCAGGCCGATCTCTTCGAGCATGATCGAGACCTTGACGCCGTTGGGGGTCGGCAGGGAATAGAGCTGAATCCAGTCGGGGTACTGCGCCGGCCATTTCTGGGTGATCGGGAACGCGGACAGATCGGTCATGGGAAACATCCAGTCACATGGAAAGCACTGATCATAATGTAGGAGCTACACGAACCGTAACATCCTGCGGGTAATGTGCATGAACCAAACCGGCCTCAGAGGACTCTGAGCTATGCCCTTCGTAACGGAAGCGCGACACACGACATGGACAACACCCGGTGCAGGGAGCCCGTGGTGCAAGGGTTGGTCAGCCCCACCGAATTTGCTGAAGAATCCTGTACTCAATGACGAACCTCATGAGTTTCGCCAAACGCTTCAAACATCGCGCCTGCGTGGCCCTGCCCTCACTGCTGGCGGTCAGTGCGCTGACCTTGTCGCTCGAATCGAGCCAGATTCGCGCCCAGCCAGTGGACGGTACGCAGACCTTGATTTTCCTGCGCCACGCGGAAAAACCCGAGGGCGGTCTCGGCCAGCTCAACTGTCAGGGCCTGAACCGGGCGATCGAGCTGTCGACCCTGCTGCCGGAAAAATTCGGCAAGGCCGATTACGTGTTCGCTGCCGACCCGACACGCAATGTCGAGGAAGGCGAGCTGGACAACTCCTACAGCTACATTCGCCCGCTGATGACCATCAGCCCCGCCGCGATCAAGCTCGGCCTGCCGGTGAACATCGAATTCTCTGCCAACGATACCAGCGACCTGGCGCGGGAACTGACCGAAGACAAGTACCACAACGCGACGATCTACACCGCGTGGTCCCACGGTTATCTGCCGGAGCTGATCAACAAGGTCGCGGGCAACGCGGTCGGCGAAAAGCAGACCATCACCGATGACTGGGCCTCAGGCGATTTCGATTCGCTGTATGTGCTGACCCTGACCTGGCACAACGGCAAGGCCAGCCTGCAGAGTCACAGCTACAAGCAGGGGCTGGATAACGGCAAGGCGACGTGCCCGACTTGAGTGATTGGCTGTCTGTCGGTTCCTCATCGCTGGCAAGCCAAGCCACCCTCACACCCGCTGATTCACTCGCTCGCGCAAATACTCCAGCACCGCCCCGCGCTCCCCGGCAAACTCGATCCGCCCGCCTTTCTTCTCCCGCTGGAACGCATACATCGGGTCGTAGTATTCGCGCAGCAACCCTTCGATCCAGCTACGGTGCAAATCCACCGACCCGCTGCGTGCCTGTTCGGCCAATGCGTCTTCCATCAACAGTAACATCCGCCGATGACGCTCACCACCCAGCCGCTTCTGTACTTTGTTCAGGCTCTCCAGCAAGCGCTCGGAGAACAAAGCAAAACCTTCCTCGCCATGCACTGCGCAAAACTCGGCCGACAGATCCACCACGTAGTCGCGTAGGATCCGCTCGACCCGATCTTCGAAACTGTCTTCCAGCCAGACCATCGGGTACTGCTGCATGCCCTGATACAGCGGTAGCGGCAGCGCACAACTGCCAACTACCCGACTCTCGTCTTCCAGAACAAACTGTTCGATACCGGCATCGCGCTTCTTGAGGATATCGATGGCCAGACGGTTCTCGAAATCAATGTTCGACGGTTGACCGGTAGCACGTTTGCCAAAGCTCGAGCCACGGTGATTGGCGTGCCCCTCCAGATCCACACCGTTGCGCAACTGCACCAGGACCTCGGTCTTGCCGGTTCCGGTCATGCCACCCAGCAACACGAAATCACACTGGCTGATCGCCTGCTCAAGTGTATCGAGCAGAAAGCTGCGCATAGCCTTGTAGCCGCCGCCAACGCGCGGATAGTCGATACCGGCCTCGTCACGCAGCCACTGCTGCGTGATCTGCGAACGCAGGCCGCCACGAAAACAATAGAGATAACCATCAGGATGGGCCCGGGCGAAATCAGCCCAGGCCTGAATGCGTTCGGCCTTGATCGCGCCGGACACCAGCTGATGACCCAGTTCGATGGCGGCTTGCTGACCGTGCTGTTTGTAACAGGTACCGATCTTCTGCCGTTCGATGTCGTTCATCAGCGGCAGGTTGACCACACCGGGAAACGCACCTTTGTGAAACTCGACCGGCGCGCGGGCGTCCATCAGCGGCCGGTCGTTGAGGAAAATGTCGCGGTAATCGGTGCAGTCGCGGTACATCAGATCACCTCGACTGCGTGGGTCTGTCGCTCAACCAGTTCGCCAATCGGCGCCAGGTCCAGGCCCAGTTCGGCGGCCACGGCGAGGAACTCGTCGTTGCCTTCAGGGGTGACCGCAATCAGCAGACCACCGCTGGTCTGCGGGTCGCACAGCACGCGCTTGTGCAACTCCTGCAGACGGCCGAGCTTGCTCGAATAGCTGTCGAAGTTACGCAAGGTGCCACCGGGCACACAGCCCTGTTCGAGGTAGTACTCGACGCTGTCCAGACGTGGCACATGGTTGTAGCTGATGCGAGCGGTCAGGTGGCTGCCATCGGCCATTTCCACCAGGTGCCCGAGCAGACCGAAACCGGTGACGTCGGTCATTGCGGTGACGCCGGCCAGTTTGCCGAAACGGCTGCCGGGCTTGTTCAGGGTGCACATCCAGTCGCGGGCCACACCAATGTCGCCGGGGCGCAATTTGCCCTTCTTCTCGGCGGTGGTAAGGATGCCGATGCCCAACGGCTTGGTCAGGTACAGCAGGCAACCGGCGGTAGCGGTGTCGTTGCGCTTCATGTGGCGCTTTTCCACCAGACCGGTCACCGCCAGGCCGAAGATCGGCTCGGGCGCATCGATCGAATGCCCGCCGGCCAGCGGAATGCCGGCGGCGTCGCACACCGCACGCCCGCCGCGAATCACTTCCCGCGCCACTTCCGGCGCCAGCACATTGACCGGCCAGCCGAGGATCGCAATCGCCATCAGCGGATCGCCGCCCATGGCATAGATGTCGCTGATCGCGTTGGTCGCGGCGATCCGGCCGAAATCGAACGGGTCGTCGACAATCGGCATGAAGAAGTCAGTGGTCGACACCACACCGCGTTCGGCATCGATCTCGTACACCGCCGCGTCATCACGCGAGGCATTGCCGACCCACAGTTTCGGGTCAAGGTTCTGCGCACCGCTACCGGCCAGAATCACTTCCAGCACCTGCGGGGAAATCTTGCAGCCACAACCGGCACCGTGGCTGTATTGGGTCAGGCGAATCGGCTCGCTCATGGGAGAGTCTCTGGCAGTTGATGGGGCGGATTCTAGCAGAGCGCGGGCCGGCAGATTTTTGCGCTGAATGTCCGGCCCCCTTCGCGAGCAAGCTCGCTCCCACAGGGGATCGCTGTCATCCACAAATCCTGTGTTCACTGAAGATCCGTGTGGGAGCGAGCTTGCTCGCGAAAGCTATCGACGGGTCTCCACGGTTTCACGGCCGGGCACAAAAGGTGCCCTGATGAAAAACCATCTGCCATTGCTCCCCCTGCCGCCGCCACACCGAACTGCGCAGACTGTCCGCCGGCACCCGCTGGCCGCCAGCGACGGTATGGCAGTGATATGTCACCAGCGCCGAATCTTCCGACAATTGCTTGAGCGTGAACTGACTGACGTTACGTTGTGCGAAAGCTTGCTGCGGCAGCGCTTCCAGCACATCAGATTTGTTCCAGATGCCGCCGCTGGCGCCGAATTCGACAAAGTCGTCCGCGATCAATCTCGCCAGTTCTGCGGCATCCTCGCGCACGGCGCGCGACAGCAGGCGGTTTTCCAGATGTAACAAATGCTTCGACAGATCCATCTCGTTCCTACCTCAATGCAGAAATCACTCGCCACAAAGACTTTCGATTGTGCAAAAAAAACCGCCCTTTCGGGCGGCTAAAGTACTTCGACCATGATTCAGAAGCTTTGACTGAAGCTGATGTTGAACGCGCTGTCATTGTTGTCGCTCGACACCTGGCCTGAATAGCCGATGCCCAGCTTGCCGGTCGGGGTGACCTGGAAGTCGATGCCGGCTTCGAGCAGTGCGCTGTCCTTGGCAATCGGTACGCCCTGGGTGCTGAACGAGGCGCCGCCGTCGATGAAGGTCAGGTCGGCGTCAGGTTTGGTGTCGCCGTAGGCATGGCGCCAGCCGATGGCTGCGCGTGGCGTCAGTTGACTGCCGTTGGCCAGGGTCACCAACTTGCCGATGCGCACGCCGAGGGTCGAGTAAGTGATGTCCTGATCGGCGTCGGCCTTCAGGCGCCCCACTCCCCCTTTTTCCTTGCCGGTGTCGCTGTCGTAGTTAACGTAGGCCAGCCCGGCAAACGGTTCGATGGCGACGCCTGCCGCGTTGATTGCGTAACCCACTTCACCGAACACCTGCGCACTGCGTGCGTCGTAATCGGCCTTCAGACGATCGTTGTAAGTGCCGACGCTGACGTCGCGTTTGGTCTCGATGCTGTGCCAGCTGTAGGCCGCGCCGAGGCGCACCGCCAGTGCATCGAATTGCGAGTTCAGATAACCGGCCAAGTGGTAGCTGTCGACCTTGGCGTCCGAGTTGCGATCATGCGCGTTGAGGTTGCTGCGGGTGTAGCCGGCCGCCATCCCGGCACGCCAGGTGTCATCCAGCGCCTTGTCGGTACCGAGCATGAAACCGCCGAGGTTGCGATCGACTTTGGCTGTGTTGCTGTCGCCGCCCATGTCGCCCCCAGGCACCGATGGCCCGGATCCAGCCGACCATTTCCCCGTGGCAACCGTTGCTGCTCAGTTGCGTGTCGCTCGGTGCCAGGGTACGACGCGGATCATCCGCAGCGCTGCACGATGGCTGGCGCATGCGGTCGTTGACCGCCTCGCGAATGAAGCGCGAGTCTTCAAGCATGGCGCTGGCGGTGCTGGCGTGGATTTCCCCGGAGAGGCTGTCGAACGCATTACGCGCACCGGCCACGCTGAGGTTGACGATCTGGTTCTGCAACGCCGCGCCAGCCGCACCGTTATTGGAGAGCGCCGTGGCGGTGCCGCGTTGGTTGCCCGTGGCGGCGACGTCGGCGAACGAGTTGCCGTTGCGGCTGACGGCCAGGGTCACCGAATCGGCGCCGTAGACCAGCGAGCTGTCGAGGAACGCGTACTGCGGCAGATCGGCTGCACTGAAAGTGCCAGTCACGCCGCCACCGGCGGTGATCAGCGAGTAAGTGGTATTGCCGGTGAATGGCGCGAGGCTGTTGACCACCAGACCGCCGCCCAATGCCGCCGTACCGCCCACCGCCAACGGTGTCGCGGTTGGCGAGCTGACCGTCAGCGCCAGCACACCATCACTGCTGTTGGTCAGGTTGCCGGCCACGCTCAAGGTGCCGTCAGCACCACCGGAAGCGACCACACCGTGGTTGACCACCGA
The DNA here is from genome assembly GCF_014060985.1 of Pseudomonas sp. MD195_PC81_125. Lineage (NCBI taxonomy): Bacteria > Pseudomonadati > Pseudomonadota > Gammaproteobacteria > Pseudomonadales > Pseudomonadaceae > Pseudomonas > Pseudomonas sp. MD195_PC81_125. The sequence goes on along the minus strand of NZ_JABULD010000635.1, from coordinate 9,347 downwards.
ACCGACGCTGCCGTTACCGCTCAGGCCTGCGCCATTGGCGACCGTGACTTGGGCGCCCAACGAAGCCCGGGCCGCACGGCTGCCGACTTGCAGCACGCCCTGATCAACCGAGACGGTGCCACTGAACGGCTGATTGCCGGTCAGCAGCAACGTGCCGGCGCCGCGTTTGGCCATCGCCCCGAGTCCGCTGAGGAAGCCGTTGAACTGGCCATTGGCATTCTGCTGGAACACCAGTGTGGCGTTGTCGGTGATGTTGCCTTGCAGGCTCGTGGTGTTACCCATCAGCGTACCGCCACTGACGGTTGTGCCACCGCTATAGGTGTTGGCGCCACTGAGCACCAGCGTGCCGGAGTCAAGTTTCTCGATCCCTCCCGTCCCCACCAGCGGTACGGAAATTTCCGCACTCGCCCCGGCATTGACCCGCACCGGCGCCAGACTGCCGTCGGCACCGTTGACCGGCGTCAGCGTGCCGCCAGCCCCTGGAACCAGGCTGTAACCCCCGGTGAGGAACTGCAGACCGGTGAAGTTCTGATTGCCCTGCACAGTGACAGTACCGGCCTGGCCACCAAACACCGCGAACTGACCATTGGCCGCCAGCGCCTGCGTGCCGCTCGGATCGGTCCAGTTGGTGCCCGGGCCCCACACGCCACTGCCGCCACCGATGCTGCCGTCAGGGTTGGTGGTGCCGCCGTTCCAGAACTGCACTTCACCCGGCGTGCCCTGCACCAGCAGGTTGACCTGATTGGCGATCGCGGTTTGCAGAGTCAGGTTGGCCGCCGACACCGGCAGGCTGCCGTAGACCAGACCGTTGTCGGTCAGGCTGCCACCGTAGCGAAACAGTTGATAGACCCCGGTGCCGAAGCCGCCGGCGTTGCTGATATTCAGCGTACCGTCGAGGGTCAGGTTGCCGGCGACGTTGACCACCGTGGTCGAACTGGCCGCCGAGCCGAGGCTGAAGTCCAGGTTGGTCCCCGAGGACAGCGCCAGCGCACCGACCGACAACGGCGTGGCCGAGCCGCCACCGCTCAGCGTTGCACCGCTGGCCAGTTGCACGTTGCCACCCAGTTGCCCGCTGCCGCCGATTTGCGCACCGCTGGCGACGTTGACGTTGGCGCTGTTGAGCACGCCGTTGACGATCAGGTCGCCGGCCTGCACCGAGGTGTTGCCGGTGAAGGTGTTGTTGCCAGTCAGGAGCAACTGGCCGGTACCGGTTTTGTTCAGCGTACCGCTGCCGGTGAGGTTGCCGGTGTAGCTGCCGTCGGCGTTCTGTTCGAAAGTCAGCGCCGCGTTGTTGACGATGGCGCCTTGCAGGCTGCTGGTGTCGCCAGTGGTCGTGCCAGCGTTCAGCGTGGTGCCGCCGCTGTAGGTGTTGGCGCCGCTGAGCAGGAGATCACCGCTGCCGTTTTTCACCAGACTGCCGGTGCCGGTGATGGCGCCGAGCAGCGTAGTGTTCTGGTTGCCGGCCAGGGTCAGTTGCGACCCCAGATTGATCGCGTTGGCCAGTTGCAGCGCCGAGCTGCTGTCGAGGCTGCCGTTGCCGGTCACGCTCAATGCACCGCTGCTGATGGCGCTGTTGTTGCCCAGCACCAGCGCGCCGCCAGCGAGTTGCGTGCCGCCGCTGTAGGTGTTGCTGCCATTGAGGGTCAGGCTCGAAGCGCCGGACTTGATCAGGCTGCCTGCACCGCTGACCACACCGTCGAGGGTCAAGGCGTTGCTGCCAGCGACGCTCAGGCCACCGTTCACCACCACATCGTTGCCCAGCGTGACGGCCGCGTTGCTGTCCAGTGCGGTGCCGTCAGCGGCAGTCAAGACGCCAGTGCCCAGCGCCGCGTTATTACCGACGACAATCTTGCCGCCGTTGAGCGCGGTGCCACCGGTGTAGCCGTTGGCGGCATTGAGCACCAGCGTACCGCTGTCATATTTGCCGAGGGTGCCGCTGCCGTTGAGCGCGACGCCAAGGGTCGCGGTGGCGTTCGGATCGACTCGCACGGTGGCGTTACCCAGCGAACCGTTGACCAGGTTCAGCGCACCGGCCGTGCCATTCTGCAGGTTGTAGCCATCAGTGACGAACTGCAGGCCGGTGATGGTTTGTGCGCCGTTGACGGTGACCGTGCCGGCTGTGCCCTGGAACACCGCGAAGCTGTTGGTCCAGGCCTGATTGGTGGTGCCGTTGACGTCGGTCCAGTTGGTGGTGCCGGTGCCCCAGGTGCCGCTGCCGCCATCGACCGAACCGTTGGCGACGAGTTGGTTGCCGTCCCAGAACTGCACGGTGACGCCCGGTGCGGTGACCAGCAGATTGATCTGGTTGGCCAGCGCGGTTTGCAGGGTCAGATCCCCCGGGGTGACGCTGCCCGGCACCGTGCCGATCAACATGCCGTTGTCGGTCAGGCCGCCGGTGTAGTTGATCAACCGGTACACGCCGCTGCCAAAACCGCCGATGTCGCTGACGTTGAGGGTGCCGTCGAGGGTCAGGTTGCCACCGACGTTGACCAGCGCATTGCCGCCACCGGAAACCGGCACACCGAGGCCGACATCGAAGTTGGAATTGGCGTTGAACACCAGCGAGTTTACCGACAGGGTGCTGCCGGTGGCGCCGGCCAGATGACCGCCATCGGCCACGGTCACGGCACCGGTCAGTGAGCCGCCGCCAGTCAGGGTGCCGTCGCTGCTGACCAGCACGCTGGCGCTGTCCAGCGAGCCGCTGACGTTCAAGGTGCCGGCGTTGACCGTGGTGTTGCCGGTCAGGCTGTTGAGGCCGGCCAGGGTCAGCGTGCCGGTACCGAGTTTGCTCAATTCGCCAGTGCCGGTGAGTACACCGGCGAAAAGGCTGCTGGCGTTGCTGCCGCCGATGCTCAAGGTGCTGCCGCCGCCGATCAGTGCGGTGCCGCTGCCGGTCAGGCTGGCGAGGCTGCCGGAGCCGCCGAGATTCAGCGTCGCCGCAGCGCTGAGATTGACCCCGGCGTTGCTGCCCAGTGCCGAGTTGCCCAGCGTGGTCAGGCTGCCGGACTGCACATCAAAGGTGCCGCTGAAGGTGTTGTTGCCGGTCAGCGTCAGGTCGGCCAGACCATTCTTGGTCAGGGTGCCCGCCCCGGCAATCACACCACCGAGGGTCAGGTTGTTGTTGCCGGCCACGCTCAGGTTGGCATTGACGTTGACGTTGTTCGCCAGCACCAGCGGCGCGGTGGTGTCGAGGGTCGACGCACCCGCCACGGTGACCGCGCCGGAGCCCAGGCCCGCCGAGGTGCCTAGGGTCACGGTGCCGGCGTTCAGCGTGGTGCCGCCGCTGTAAGTGTTAATGCCGTTGAGGGTCAGGTTGGACGCGCCGTTCTTGATCAGACCGCCGGTACCGCTGACCACGCCGCTGAGGGCCACGTCGCTGTTGCCGGTGTTGGTCAGATTGGCGTTGAGCACCACGTTGTTGCCCAGCGACACCGAGGTGTTGCTGTCCAGCGCCGAGGCACCGGCCACGGTCAGGTTGCCCAGACCGAGGGCGCCGTTGCTGCCGGTGGTCAGGGTGCCGGCGTTGAGGGTGACGCCACCGAGGAAGTTGTTGGCCCCGCTCAGGATCAGGTTGGCCGCGCCGTTCTTGGTCAGGCTGCCGGCGCCGTTGATCGCGCCGCTCAGCGTCAGATCGTTGCTGCCGACGATGCCGAGGTTGCCCGCCAGGTTGATCGCGTTACCTGCCGTGAAGGCGCCGCTGGCATCCAGGGTGGTGCCGTTCACCGCGTTCAGGGTCGCCGAACCCAGCGCGCTGTTCGACGCCAGAATCAGGCCTCCCGCATTCAGCGCCACCGGCCCGAGGAAAGCGTTGTTGCCACCGAGGGTCAGGCTGGCCGAACCGTTCTTGATCAAGCCGCCGGTGCCGGAAATGACACCGTTGAGGGTCAGGGCATTGCTGCCGAGCACAGTGAGGTTGCCGTTGAGGGTGGCGGCGTTGGCCAGGGTCACGGCGGTGTTGCTGTCGAGTTGCGTGCCGGCATTGGCAATTAACGCGCCGCTGCCCAAAGCGGTGTTGCTGCCGACCACCAGAGTGCCGCCGTCCAGTTGCGTGCCGCCGGTGTAGCTGTTGGCGCCGTTGAGTACCAGGGTGCCGGCATCGAGTTTGTTGAGGATGCCGCTGCCGTTGATGTTCACGCCGACCGTGGCGGTCACGCCCGGGTCGACCCGCATCGCCGTGGTGCCACCGCCGCCATTGACGGCGGTCAACAGGCCCGACGCGCCGTTGATCATGTTGTAGCCATCGGTGAGGAATTGCATCCCGGTGAACAGTTGCGTGCCGTTGACCGACACTGTACCGGCCGTGCCCTGGAACACCGCAAAGTCGCCGGCCCAGGTCTGGTTCAGCGTACCGTTGGAATTGGTCCAGTTGGTGCCGCCGGCAGTCCATGTGCCGGTGCCGCCGTCCACATTACCGTTCGGGATGGTCTGGCTGCCGTCCCAGAAGCGCAGGTTGGTGTTAGGCGCCGACACCACCAGATTCACCTGATTGCCAAGGGTCTGCACAAGGATGTCGCCGAGGCCGTAACCCACCGGTACACCGGCCACGGTCAGGCCGTTGTCGGTCAGTGCGCCGACGTAGTTGAACAGGCGATAGACACCGACGCCGAAGCCGCCGGCATCGGTGACGTTGAGGTTACCGTCGAGGGTCAGGTTGCCGCCGACGTTCATCAGCGAAGTGGTCGATGGCGTGGCGAGGTTCGCATCGATATTGCTGTTGGCGGCCAGCACCAGTGACGCGGCAGACAGGGTGGTACCCGAGGACAACGCCAGGTGGCCGCCGTTGTTAATGTTGAGAGTGCCGAGCAGCGAACCGCTGCCGGTTACGCTCGCGCCGGAATTGACATTGACCTGGGTACTGGCCAGCGACCCGCTGAGGTTCAGGGTGCCGCCGTCGACGGCGGTGTTACCAACAATGCCGTTGATCCCGGTCAGGTTCAGGGTGCCGGTGCCGACCTTGATCAGGCCGCCGTTGCCACTGAGGTCGCCGTCGAAGGTGCTGGTGCTGCTGACGCCGCCCACAGTCAATGTGTTGCCGCCGGCGATCTGCACGCTACCGCTGCCGCTCAAGCCGTCGAGGCTGGCGTCGCTGCCGAGGTTGAGGCTGGCGCCGGCGCTGATATTGGCGCCGGAGGTGTTGCCCAGGGCTCCGCTACTCAGGGTGGTGACGCTGCCGGCGGCAATGTTCAGCGCGCCGGTGAAGGTGTTGGTGCCGCTGAGAGCCAGGTCATCCAGGCCGGTTTTGGTCAGGCTACCCGCACCGTCGATCACACCGCTGAGGGTCAGCCCGTTGTTGCCGGCCAGGGTCAGCCCGGCATCGAGGGTGATGTTGTTGCCGAGGGTGAAAGCGCTGCTGTTGTCCAGCGTCGCGGCGCCACCGACGGTCAGGGTGCCACTCCCCAAGGCGCCGGGCGCACCGACGGTGAGGGTGCCGGCATTGAGGGTGCTGCCGCCGCTGTAGGTGTTGGTGCCGTTGAGGGTCAGGTTGGCCGCGCCGTTCTTGATCAACTGGCCGGCACCGCTGATCACGCCGCCGAGGGTCAGGTCCTGCGTTCCGCCGACGCTCAGTGCCGCATTCAGCACGACCGCGTTGGCCAGGCTGGCCAGCGGCGAGCTGCTGTCGAGGGTTGCCGCACCGCCAACGGTCAAGGCACCGGTGCCGAGAGCCGAGCTATTGCCGACGGTCACCGTACCGGCATTCAGTGTGGTGCCACCAACGTAGGTGTTGGTGCCGTTGAGGCTCAGATTGGCCGCGCCGTTTTTCACCAGGCTGCCGGCTCCGGCGACAGTTCCGCTGAGGGTCAGGTCTGCGCTGCCACCCACGCTCATCGCACCGGCCAGATTGACCTGATTGCCCAGCGTAACGGCAGTGTTGGTATCCAGCGTGGTGCCCGCCGCGGCGTTCAATGCGCCGCTGCCCAGCGCGGTGTTGCTGCCGACAATCAGCTTGCCGACGTTGAGTGCGGTGTTGCCGAAGTAGGTGTTGGCGCCGTTGAGAATCAGGTCGGCAGGGCCGCTTTTGGTCAACCCACCGACGCCGGAAACCACGCCCGCGAGGGTCAGCGCATTGCTGCCGCCGATGGTCACGTTGCCACCGAGGTTGACGTTGTTCGCCAGGCTCGCCGCGGTGCTGGCGTCCAGCGTGGTGTTGTTGCCGGCGTTGAGCACACCGGTGCCGAGCGCAGTGTTAGAGCCGACGACCAGTGTCCCGGCGTTCAGCGACGTAGAGCCGGTGTAGGTGTTGTTGCCGGTCAGGGTCAGGGTCGAAGTGCCGGTCTTGATCAGGTTGCTGCCGCCACTGATCACGCCGCCGAGGGTCAACGGGTTGGCGCCGCCGGCAGTCAGGTTGGCGTTCAGGGCAATGGCATTGTTCAGCGTCACGTTGGCGCTGCTGTTGAGCGTTGCGCCCGCACCGCCCACGGTAAGCGTACCGGTGCCGAGTGCCGCGCCGTTGCCGACGGTCAGGCTGCCGGCGTTGAGCGCGGTGCCACCGGTGAAGGTATTGGCACCGTTGAGGGTCAGGTTGGCGGTGCCGTTCTTGATCAACTGGCTGGCGCCACTGATCACGCCACCGAGGGTCAGCGCGTTGCTGCCGCCGATCCCCAGATTGTTGTTGAGAATGACGTTGTTGTTCAGCGTCACCGCTGTATTGCTGTCGAGAGTCGCAGCGCCGCCGACGGTGATATCGCCGCTGCCGAGCGCAGCGTTGGCACCCGCCGTGATGGTGCCTGCGTTCAACGCAACAGCACCGAGGAAAGTATTGGCGCCGTTGAGAATCAGGTTGGCCGCGCCGTTCTTGGTCAGCCCGCCACTGCCGCTGACCACGCCGCCAAGGGTCAGGTTGGCGTTGCCGGCGATGTTCAGGTTGCCGCCGAGGGCGACGGCGTTGCTCAGCGCCACGGTGGTGCTGGCGTCGAGGGTAGTGCCCGCCGCCGTGGTCAGTGCGCCGGTGCCGAGCGCGGTGTTGCTGCCGACGATCAGCGTACCGGCATTGAGCGCCGTGCCGCCGGAGAAGGTGTTGTTGCCGCTGAGGGTCAGGTTCGCAGTGCCGCCCTTGATCAGGTTGCCGGCGCCGCTGATGACGCCACTCAAGCCAAGCGCCTGGGTGCCGCCGAGGGTCAGATCCGCCGCCAGCGCGACAGCGTTGGCCAGGGGTCACCGCGGTGGTCGCATCCAGCGTGGTGCCGGCCGCCGCGTTCAAGGCGCCCGTGCCGAGGGCGGTGTTGCTGCCGACGAGCAAGCTGCCGCCGTTGAGCGCGGTGGTGCCGCTGTTGGTGTTGTTGCCGGTCAGGGTCAGGCTGGCGCTGCCGCTTTTGGTGATCGCGCCGGTGCCGGACACAATACCGCCCAGGGTCAAGGCATTGCTGCCGAGCACGTTCAACGCGCCGGTGATGCCGACGTTGTTGGCCAGGGTCACATTGCCGGTGCTGTCGAGGCTGGTGCCGTTGCTGGTGTTGAGGACCCCGGTGCCCAGGGCGTTGTTGTTGCCGACGCGCAAGGTCCCGGCGCTGAGGCTGGTGATCCCGGTGTAGGTATTGCTGCCGTTGAGGGTCAGGCTGCCGCTGCCGGTTTTGGTCAGGTTGGCGGCACCGCTGATCACCCCGCCCAGGGTCAGCGCACCGGTGCCGGTTGCGGTCAGGGTGCTGTTGAGCGTGATCGCGTTCGCCAGCGAAATGGGCGTCGTTGCCGAGATACTCGAAGAGCCGCCAACCGTGATGCCACCGGTACTGAACGACTGGTTGTTGCCCACCAGCACCACGCCGCCATTGAGCACGGTGTTGCCGGTGTAAGTGTTGATGCCGTTGAGATTGAGCTGGCCGCTGCCGATCTTGGTCAGGCCGCCCGTGCCGGAAATCACACCGTTGAGGGTCGTGCCGTTGATGCCCTGCAGGGTCAGGCCGCCGGCGCCCAGGTTGATCTGGTTGGCCAGCGTCAAACCGGCATTGCTGGCCTGCAGGATCCCGCCGTTGGACGTCAGCACGCCGCTGCCGAACGCCGCGTTGTCGTTGAACTGCGCGACACCGCCATTAAGCGTGGTCGCACCGCTGACCAACGGCCCCTGCAAGGTCCAGGTGCCGCTGTTGAGGGTCAGGTTGTTGAAGTTGACGTAGGTCGCGCTGGACGCCGTGCCGGTCCCGGTGGTGCCGCCGCCGAGGCCGATCGGGTTTTGCAGGATCAGCGTGTTGGTGCCGGCCGCGCCGCCATCGATCGTCCCGGTCGGGGCGAAGGTCAGGTTGATGCCAATCAGGCCACCGAGGCCGACGGAGACTTGCACACCGTCGCCGACGTTAACGCTGGAACCGGTGATCGCGTAGAAGGTGTTGGTGCTGCCCGCCCCCATCGACACACCGCCGGTGATGTTGCCGGCGTTGGTGAAGGTGTTGCCCGCAACCGACGTCTCGAACGCAATCCGACCGTTGATGGTGCCGCTGGCGCTGTTGGTCATGTTGACTTGCGAACCGCCATACACCCCGACCACCGGGGTATCGGCCAGGGTGATGCCGCCGACCGACAGCCCGGTGGAAGTGATGGTGCCGTCGTTGGTGATGGTCGTGGTGCCCGACACCGAGTTGTTCACGCCAATCCCCAGCCCGTCGATGCTGGTCAGGTTGAGCCCGAGCAGCATGCCGGTACCGCGAATGATCCCGGTGGCGTTGTTGACGATGCTCACCGTGCTGGTCGCGCCGGTACCGATGAACGCACCGCCACTGAGGATCGACACCAGGCCCAGCAAGGCCGGATCGAGGGTGCCGGAGTTGTTCAGGTTGATGTTGGCCCCGGTCAGGTTGATGACCTTGCCACCCAGGGTCGCGTTCATCTGCGCACCGGAGTTGACGTTGACCGTCAAGCCGCTGGTGGCGCTGCTGTAGTCATTGAGAAACAGCGGCAGCGTCGGGACGCCCGAACAGGTAATCGTCGAACCTGCCGCCGAGCACGTCGCGAGCGCCTGCTCGCTGACCCCACCGAACAAAAGTCCGGCAACGCTCAGGTGCACGGCAAGGGAAAGAGGGGAAAAACGCGAAACGAGGGCGACACCAAACCTTGCTTCCACGGGCTACTCCTTGTCGTGGCCAAATTCTTCCTTGAAGGCGTGCACGTCGGGCTTATTCCACACGCGAATCAAGACTGCGACGGTCATCACAAAACCGCGTCATGGCTGACAAGCTAGTAGACGCCCCGCGATGGGGCACTGATTAAATGGTGTTAATACTTTAATACTACGGCCGTCTAAACCGCGGGTTTCGGCCCCTAAACACAGGACTCTGCCTAAACGACATCCCCCTGTAGGAGCTGCGGCACGCTGCGATCTTTTGATCTTGATCGTTAAAAACAAAATCAAAAAATTGCAG
>NZ_JABULD010000015.1:0-26323 GCF_014060985.1 Pseudomonas sp. MD195_PC81_125 | reverse complement strand
CCCTCGCCACATCAGTTATCTGACCATTATTCCCCCGCCAGCGCTCGCAACTGCGCCAGCGTCTGCTCATCCAGCACGATCCCTTCGGCCATTGATCGCGCGCGCTGCAAATGCCGACGATCGCCCGGCAAACGTTTCAACCCCACGCCGTGCATCTGCCGCACCAGCTCTTCGCTGCGCTCGGCAAACGGTTGCCCGGCAGCCTTGCTCGGGTCGATGACGATCAGCAACTGCCCGGTCCACGGTGTTTTGGCCCCGGGATGGTTCGACCAGTCGAATTCGAAAGAAAAGTTCCCGCCGGTCAACGCCGCCGCCAGCAGCTCGACCATCATCGACAGCGCCGAACCTTTGTGGCCGCCAAACGGCAACAGTGCGCCGCCCTCAAGAATGGCCTTCGGATCCTGCGTCGCCTGACCCAGACCGTCCACACCCATTCCGGCGGGCAGCCGTTCGCCCTTGCGTGCGGCAATCTGCACGTCGCCGTGAGCTATGGCACTGGTCGCCAGATCGAACACGATCGGTGCTCCGCCGGCGCGGGGCGCGGCAAAGGCAATCGGGTTGGTGCCGAACAGCGGTCTGTCGGCGCCATGGGGCACCACGCAGGTCATGCTGTTGACCACGCTGAGCGCCACCAGGCCTTCCTCGGCGAACGGCTCGACGTCCGGCCAAAGCGCCGCAAAGTGATGGGAATTGCGAATCGCCAATACGGCGATCCCGGCGTTGCGCGCTTTCTCCACCAGCAGCGACCGGGCCGCCGCCAGCGCCGGCTGGGCGAAACCATTGCCGGCATCGACTCGCACAAAACCGGAGGCCACGTCCTCGACCACTGGCACCGCCTGACCATTGACCCAGCCACTGTTGAGGGTCGAGACATAACCGGGGATACGGAACACGCCATGACTGTGCGCCCCATCACGTTCGGCACCGGCGCAGTTGGCAGCCAGGGTGCGGGCGACGGACGCCGACGTACCATGGCGCAGAAAAACCTTTTCAAGCAATTGCGTCAACGCTTCGAGCGAGAGTGTGGACGCAGCGAGGGAAGACAGGGGTTCGTGTGGCGCAGACATCTGAAGCTCCAGACTAATTATTGGAGGGAACAACAGCGTACGAATATCCAGCCCACCGATTAACCACGTCAGACACGGGTGCTGTCAACCGTTGCGGTGAAGGCTTGTCGCAGCAAACACATGGCGCTGCCGCTGGTGCGGTAACTATGTACCACCCACGCTATCTGCCCGGTCTTTAGTCTCTTGTCTCAATTTACCGGTGCACCGGACGGTGCCCTGAACGAGACCCGATGATGCCTGCCCCACTCCTCCCCTGCTGTTCCTGCCGTTTCTCAATTCCCCCGGTTTATGGCGCGATCTGGGCAATGTCCATCACTTGTCCACCGCTGACTTCCAGTGGCTGAGCCACGTGCAACTGGCCACCCACGCACTGCGCAGTCAGCAAACCCCGCCCATGCTTGCCCATCGAATCCTGCTCAACACCGACGATACGCCTGCGGTGCCTCTGGCCGGCAGCTTCATACTCAGTGCCACCCCCGATGATCGCGGCGTCATGTTGTACACCCCCTTCGACGGGCTGAAAAAACATGCCAGCCTCGCCAGCCTGACCGCACACCTGGAGGAGCGCCTGAACCGTGTCACCGAAGATGATCGGCTGCTGGCGTTGCTCGCCCTGTCACAACGCAAACGGCTGGTCGAACGACGCGCTGTCAGCGTGACCTATCAGCTTGTCGAGGGCGATATCTTCGAAGATCAACGCGCTGCCATCGATCACTGCCTGCGACTCAACGCGCAGGCAATGCACGATGAATTGATGCAACTGCCCGAACTGGAAAGCCTGCTCCAAAGCATACTCGACGCACTCCTGACGCCGACGATGCCTGGCGTCGACCAGACCCGCACACGCGTGAACCTGTACGCAACCGGCGCAGCAAACGGCCCGGCATCGAGCGACCGTCCTTCACTGGGCGGGTTTGAAGCGCTGTCACCTGGCGATGCGCTGCTTTTGCACTACCGCCACGCCGGATGGCCGGTTGGCCAGACCCATGAGTTTTCGCACCCGGACCGGACAGTCCAGGCCAGTGATCAGCAACACTGGGAAACAGCCATTACCACGGCGTCGGGCAAACTGTTGGTGTGGCTGTATCAACAAATGGAGCGTTACTGGAATGCGCCCAGCGCTGACGGAGTCTCGCGGCGCAGCGTATTGGCGCAGATCATTCGACAGCAGGCGCTGGCAGACTTTTTGCTCAAACGCGAGGCTGGCATTATCGAGCAGCACACCTTCGACAGCCTGCTGACCTCGTTGGGTTTCAGTGACGGTCCGGCACGCCGCGCGACGCTGGAAACCGTACGTTTGTGGGAGCATCAGGCAAACTTCGTGGAGCTGGCCGGCGCGTTGATGATCAGCCATTCCGACAGCTGCCTGTATACCCCGACCCACGGCTTGCAGGTACTGAGGGATTACGAAGATCTCAAAGCCATGCTGCTCGGCAAATTTGCCAGCCCCGGGCACGAAGACGAACTCTACGGTCTGTTGAATCTCGACGAGCGGCAACGCTTTCTCGGTTTCGACAAGCCGCAGGTTTCCGGCCAATCGATTGCCGGAGATGTATTCAGCGTGCTGCTCGAGTTGATCATCACCAAGCAGCGACAGAACATCGACTACGCCTTGCAGTGGTATCGGCACAGCGACGGCGCCGTGGATATTCGCGCGCTGTTCGACAAGGCCCTGGACATACGTTCGATGCTCCACGAGCGGCTTGAGACCCTGGATGCCCACGGGCGCTGGAGCACCCGGCCGATGCTCGCCGGCAACCAGTTACCTTCAAGGGTGCTGGCGGATACCGCCGCGGCCGAAGTGCGCAAATTCGACAGCATCATGCCCAGCCTCGCCGCAGACTTTGCCGCCCAGCCGCTGACCGTCACGGCGCTGCAGCGCACCTACCTGCAAGGAATCGCCGCGAAGCTGGCGCACGCCCTGTCTGTCGGCATCACAGCCGAAGCACGGTTAAGCGTCCTGAATGGCACGCTGAGCCGCCATGAGCAAGCGCTGGTCGACACCGTGTTCAATCCGGATCAACCGGATCGCGGCCGCCGCAAGGCACTCAACGGTTTTCAGCCGGATGCCTGGTCATTGACGTTGCAGGTCGCCGGGCAGAGCGAAATGCTGCCGCTGGCCAACTGCGTCCTGCTCACGGAACGCGGTGGCCGCGATACGCAGCACTCGGGACGCGCGATACTGTGGACACCAGCCCTGGGCCTGGAAGTCTTCCGTTCGATCGAGCATGCCAGACAGGTGTTGGACCAGCGACTGGTGGATCCGCAAAAGCGCCTGATGCTGCTGGAAAACCTCTCCCCTCGGCACCAAGGGTTCCATCAACACTACACGCTGGGACAGTGGCAATTGATCAGCCGCAGTGTCCTGCAGGATCGGGCCGACTCGGCGATCGAACAGTTTCTTCAGCGCTGTGAACAGGTACGGGGCCGTCAATGGCCAAAGCCGCGGGAAACTCAAATCCTCAGGACGCTGACTGAGCAAGTGGTGGAGACCAACCTGCAGCGCGCCACCGCTCTGGCGCGGGCGATCGGCAAACAGCATTCGTTGCCTGCCTGGCTGGGCATGGCCACGCTTGAAGCGCAGCAGCTGCATCTGGAACTGCTGGAACAGTGGCGCCACAGCGTCATTGACGATCAGGATTATCTCCACGCGCTGCCAACCGTGCGTGACTATATCCGGCAGACGCTTCAAACGTTGTTGAAAAGCCGCTTGCAGAGGCAGGATCTTGACCCCGAACAGATCATCGTCACTCCGGCACTGGCGCTGATCGGGCCGGCGATGAGCCTGACCGATTTCGCCCTGAACCATGCGCATCTCGCACAGGACACGGCATTCACCCTCCGCTCGGGCACTGACCGGGCGCTGCCGACAGGGCTTGATCAGCAAGCAGTCAGGAGCCTGCTGCTGTCCCTGAATGTTGCAACAACGTTTGCCGATAAAATCACCTCAGCGTTGTCCGCCAGTGATGTCGCCGCTGAACAACGCAAACAGCGTTTCCTGCGCCAACTGCCTTGGCAATTGCTGCAGCACGCCCATCAGTTACAACTGCAACAACGCTTGTCGCCGAAAGCCTTCGGGTTGATTTCCCAAGTGTTCGACATGCCCGACGCCGTGGCCCGCGCGACCGTGCAAGGGGCCGACGCCATTGCCCGGCCGCTGGCGCTGGTAAAGACTGCCGGAGCATCAGCGGTCAAGGCACTGGCGCTGTACTTGATCGGACCTGCGGGAAAACCCGGCCCCCAGGTGTTGTATGCGCCCTACCACGGTGAAAACGCATTCAGTGAATTCGAGGATGAGGCGGCAGTGATCGCCGCGCTGAATACGCCGGGCTCACTGCAGGACTTGCTGCTGCGCCGCTTGCCGGAAACCCAACGTTCGATCTTCAGCGCGTTGTTCAACGCGAGCAGCGGCCAGACGAGCGAGATGACCCTGGCCACCACCCCGGTCAACGGTAACTGGTTGCTGCAGTTGTTCGACGACAACCTGGCCTTGTTGCCACACTTGCTGAGCGGCCATTCAATGCCGTCGGCGCAGACGGACTGGGACGCCGCGAAGCACCTGTTCAGTTCAGGCATCCAGTTGGTCCGGGGCGTGCTGCCGGGCAAACTCGCCTGTGCGCAGTTTCTCTGGCAAAGCTACAAGGATTTCAAGGGCTCGGCCGAAGCGTTGCAGGATCACCACTGGAAACGTGCGCTGGAAACCTTTACCGCCGGCGCAGCGCAAATGATCAGTCTTGGGCGGCTGGCTCTGGAGTCACGTCTGGAATCTCAAGACCCGATGCTGCCGCAACCGTCGCAGCCAACCGCGCCGAGCGCCCCCCGTCCTTGCGCAGACCAAGCCGACCGATCCGCAGCGCACCGCGTTGCAGGCATTCGAAACCTCGAAGATCGCCCTCAAGGATCTGACCCACAATGCTGCCGAGGGCACGTATCAGGACCTGAAAGCCAAAGCGACCTATGCCCCGATTGCCGGCAAAGTCTATCCCGTGGAACGGCCGGGAGCCGTCTGGCAGATCAAGGGCGCCGACCAGCCAGGTCCGGTGTTGCAGCACACCGCTTCCCGGCAGTTGGTGCTGGACCCGGATCGCCATACCGTGCATTTCGGCAAGACCCTGTCGAAGATGGTCAACCATTACACCACCCATCGCCAGGCCCGCTACATGCTGAATATCGAGGCGCAAGGCATGGAAGAAATCCGCGCCCGCCATCCGGAAAAAGCACACATGTTGATCGAGGCAATTGATCTGGCCCGGCATTACGCGTTCAACAGCCTGCACAATCTTGTTCAGCTACGAAACGATGTGCCGGGCACCCGCCTCGATACTTTTCTCAAGTCTTTTTTTTGACGTGCAACAGATTGATGCCGAGATCCTGCGCAAGTTGAAGCAGTCCATCGTGCCGATCTGTGATGCTCTGGTCGATCCAACAGAGGACCTGTTGAATACCCGACGCTTTGTGGTCGGCTCGAACAGACAGCCCGACTCGGGTGTAATTGCCTTCGTACTGGAGGGCGATCTACTCAAGAAAGTCCACTTCACCGAAAAGTTCTTCAATCAAGAACTGGAATGGTACAACACGGGGCTGACCGAGCCCTTCAATGTCGAAGGGCATGCGCGGGCAGCGACGCTGATCCACGAGTTTTCCCATCAGTTCAACAAAACCGTAGACATTGCCTCCCTGGAAGCGCGGCGTCCGTTTGCTGATTTGATCGCTACGGTGACCGGTTATGGAGCGGCCCGCAAACAGGTACAGACACGATTTCAGCGTGAAGCACTGTCACTGGCCACGCCCCGTGAAGAGCTGTTTTCACGCTGGAATCATGACGCTCAAGAGTGGCTGGATATCGACAAGTTCGAGGGCATGAATCATGTACGCAAGGAAATTCTCAAGATCACACGTACCGCGAATCTGGAAGACGCGCGAACGGCTTTTCTCAACCCGAACAACCCACATCCACGAATCGACACCATATTACGCAATGCCGATTCGATCGCCTTTCTGATCTGTGAAATGGGCCGTCAGCTTGATCCGGTGCCACAAACTCACTCAGGACTCGACTGAAGCAAAAAAAAATGCGCAGGCGGTTGGCCTGCGCATTGTTTATCGCTGGTTGAAATCAGTCTTTCTGGTCACGCAGGACATTGCCCGAGGCACCATCGATGCGGAATTCATACACCGAACCATCGGCCTTGCGTCCCTCACCTTTCCAGTAGCCGTCATTGTCGGCCTCGATTTCATAGATTTCGACGTAACCGGCCTTGGTTTTCACGATCTCGATAGCCTTCTCGATGGTGACCCAGCCCGCACCGGGACGGTCAGCCATGGCAGCACCGGCACTGAACAAGGCGGCGGTGGCGATTGCAGCGGCCAAGGTTTTTTTGATCATTTTTTCACTCCATTTGTGGATGATGTTCGTCTAACGTCCTGTTTTTGGGCGCCACACGGAAAAATAAGTTCCACTTTGATGGGCAATTGCCATGACGGATGTTCTCGGCACCCGACCCGCAAGGTTAGAATGCAGCAAATCAGGACGAGTCAATGACCCAAGAATCCCTCTCGGAAGCCGAATACGATGCAATCACCGATGCCGCCGCGCACTGGTGCATGCGTCTGCACGCCGCAGACTGCTCCGCCGAAGAGCGTCTGGCTTTCGAGCAATGGCGCGATGCGCATCCGCTGCATGCGTTCGAATATGACGCCATGCTGGAAATCTGGGACGTTGCCGAGCACTTGCCCCGTCCGCAGGCGCTGCCGGATGTACCGCTGAATAAACCGGTTCCCGCCTGGCGTCGCTATGCAATGGCGGCGAGCGTCTGCGCACTGGCCTTGCCACTGGCGGCGTACAGTGGCTGGAATCTGGGCTGGTTGCCCGACAGCTATCAGCACTTCGAAGCCACCGACAATGTCCGTCAAGTTACCTTGAACGATGGCAGTCAAGTCGAACTCAACCTCAACACCGAGCTGACTTTCAGCAATTACAAGGACCAACGCCGAGTCACCCTGAAAAAAGGCGAGGCGTTTTTCGAAGTCAGTCACGACCTCTCCCACCCGTTCGTGGTCAGGGC
Source organism: Pseudomonas sp. MD195_PC81_125 (assembly GCF_014060985.1). Taxonomy (NCBI): domain Bacteria; kingdom Pseudomonadati; phylum Pseudomonadota; class Gammaproteobacteria; order Pseudomonadales; family Pseudomonadaceae; genus Pseudomonas; species Pseudomonas sp. MD195_PC81_125. The sequence continues at coordinate 19,191 of NZ_JABULD010000015.1, read as the reverse complement.
CGGCGAAGGCAAGATCCGCGTGACGGGTACCCGTTTCAATGTCTGGCTCTACGAAGATCAGGTACGGATTAATCTGATCGAAGGCTCGGTGCTGGTAACCAGCAACGCCGCACTGCCCGGCGACGGTCTGCGCCTGGGGCCCGCCATGCAGGCGCAGTACCGGCATGGCGACTACATGCCACAGATCAGTCAGACCTACGCCAACGACAACGCTCTGGCCTGGCGCAATGGCAAACTGGTGCTCGACAACCTGGCACTGAATGAGGCCTTGCCGCTGATCAATCGCTACCTGAGCAAACCGTTGAAACTGGCTGACGCCAGTACCGGCGCCATCCGTGTCGGCGGTGTCTACAACGTCAAAGAACTCGGCGGCCTCGTCAACACCCTGCCCAAGGTGTTGCCGGTCTACCTGACCCGTAACACCGAGGGTGATCCGGTGATCAATTCGATGCCGCGGCAGCCGCCGAAAACCTGAAACCGGACACCACCTGCCAGGGTGAACCCGGAGCAATAAAAAGCCGCTGTCCCCATTCAGGGAGCAGCGGCTTTTTTGTTCAGACTGACTTACTGCGCAACCACCTCAGCGCTCTTGCCCGCCACATCGCGAACGGTCTGCAATTGATACTGCGGGTCGGCAGCGATCTGCTGTTCAGTGAATGGCAAGACGCTCCACTGTTTTTTCGAAAACGCCTCGGTCTGATCCCGGGAATATTTCGACTCGGGGTCGCTCGACAGCGAGAACGCCAGCAGCCCTTGAGCATGCGGGCCTTTGTCATCAAAGCTCACCACTTGCAGATAGCTGGTACCGCTGATCACTTCGAGTTTGCCGTCTTCACGCGGCACACTCTGGATCGCGTTGTAGATTCCCAGCGTCCCGGGCCCGCCGTGGATCGCAGTTTGTTGAGCGCCGTTGCTCACCACTTGAATATCGCCCCAGCGGGTTTCAGGTTTGAGCCCCATTTTCTGCGCGGTGGCGGCCGACGCCAGCAGCGCTTCACGCAGGGCCTTGCTCACGGTCGGTTGCTCGATCGCCAACCCGCGTGGCGTATGTTGCGGGTCTTTTGGATCGAACGGCACCCGCCAGATATCCGGCGACGCTTGCAGCGCCTGCATGATGTTCTGGAAATGCACCAGACCGATGCCCGAATCCAGATTCGCCCGGCCATCCCAGCCCTTGAGGCTGACACAAACCGGCTTCAACGCCGCCGCGTCTGCCCCCAGATCCGCAGCGCAGAACTTCAACAGATCGGGCAGCACCTGGGTTGCCAGATAGACGTTGTCGTCCATTACCATCTGCTGCAGATCCTTGACCGCCAGCGGCCCCTTTTTGCCCAGCGCACTCAGACGCTCCAGCGCAAATCGCGATCGCAGGCCCAGTGGTTGGCCATCCTGACTGATCAGTGGCGAGAACCCCGTCAGCGGTTGTGCCGGGTTGGCCAGCCACGCGGAATCGTTGGAGTGCTGGACGAAGTCCTTGCGCAACAGTTGCGGCAGCTGGCTGGCGGCATAGATGCCCTTCTGCGCCGCTTGCGGATCGATATCCCAGGCGCAAGCGCTGTTGGAACCGTCGAGCACGATCATCTGCAAACCGATGCGCGGGTCGCTGCACTTGGCCAGTTTGTCGGCGCTGACGTTCGGCACCACCGACAGGTTCATGTACAGCGTTTGCCCCTTGTCATCCACGGCCAGCGTGTTGACCCACGGGATGCCCTGGATCTTGTGCACCGAATCCTGCAGGGCTTTGAGGCTTGATGCCTGGTTCATCGCGTACCACTGCGTCAGCACGCGATCATTGTCCAGATTGGCGTCGCGCAGGCTGTAAGCGTACTGATGATCCCAGTCGAGTTTGCCCGGCCACTGAACAATCGGGCCGAACTGCGAGCTGTAGACATCGCGCGAAACCGGCACCACTTGGCCATCCGCCTGTTTGACCTGCACGGTGACGGTCTGCTTGTCCAGCGGCAGCGACTTACCGTCGAGCAGGTAGCGGGTCGGATCTTTCGGGTCGAGTTGCAGGCGATACAGGGTGAAGTGTTTCGATGAATCGACCGTGTGGGTCCAGGCCAGATGCTGGTTGAAACCGATGTTGATCATCGGCAGCCCCGGCAAGGCGGCGCCCATGACGTCCAGTTTGCCGGGGATGGTCAGGTGCATCTGGTAAAAGCGCATGCCGCCGACCCACGGAAAATGCGGGTTGGCCAGCAACATGCCGCGTCCGTTGAATGAGCGTTCACTGCCGACCGCCACGGCGTTGCTGCCGCGATCCAGAGCGAAGCGCTGCAGGCGCGCGTCCGCCAACTGATAGGCCTTGGCACTGCTGTCGAGCTGCGCCGTGGCCTGCGGCGGGGTCGCGCCCGCCAGGGCTTCGGCGAACTGCCCGACACCGCCCTCGACCAACAAGCGCCGAGTAAGCTTCACCAGATCTTCGGCAGCGATATCGCGCACCCACTCGCCCTGGCACTGTTGCGGCAGGCCTTGCTCACGGCGTTCGGCCAGATAGCGGTTGTAGCCGGCGGCGTAGCCTGCCACCAGATCGCGCACCTGCGCCGGTTGCGCGTCCCAGAAGGCTTTCACCGCTTCGGGGGTGTTGAGCCAAGTGAAGAACAGGTCGCTGACGCGATTCTCGCGTTGTTCGACGGTGAACTGATGCGGCCCGAAATAGCGCGAGCGCTGACCGTTGACCGTGACAATCTCGTTGGCCAGCAAGCACAGGTTGTCCTGCGCGTAGGCGTAACCGATGCCGAAACCCAGCCCGCGCTCGTTCTCGGCGCGGATGTGCGGCACGCCAAACGCGGTGCGGCGGATATCGGCACTGGCTGGCGTGGCGGGACTGAATGCATGGGCCGACAGACTGAGCCCGAGAAACGCGCTGGCGAGGGCCAGCCCGGTTAACTGCCTGGAAATAATCACACTCGCTCCTGATCGATAGGACACGGTTCGGCGCGTGCGTTGCGCAAGCTTCGAACTCGGTCTGAAGTTGACGCCTGCGCCTGGGCGCAAGGTGGCTATTCAGGAAACGAATGCAGCAAAAAAATATTTAGCCCGTTTGCCCAAGGGACAAAACCGCCGATGACGGGAAAACAACGAATAACCGACAAAATTTCTACATATTTCCTTTCATGATTTGTCGTGCTGAAACGTCTTGTTTACTGAGAGCAGCCAAAAACGTTTCCTGAACAGGCTCTGCAAAGGAGTAACCCATGTACAACTCGCAACTACCAACGGACGGTAGCCAGGCGTCACAAGGAGCTTCCATGAGTCCCCGCGCGAGCAGTTTCGCACCCAGCCCCGAACGCCAGGGCAATGAGCGCATTCGCCTGTTGCTCAAAAGCTTCGGCCTGCGCACCAGCCTGATTCGCCTGAAGGTCATCGACGCGCTGTTGGTCGCCGCGCAAAACGATCGACGCCTGGGCGTGCGCGGTGTGCACAGCCAGTTGCTGGACCTGGATATTCCGTTGTCCTTTCTCAGCGTGCGCGAAGTGTTGAAGCGTCTGTGTGCCGAAGGGGTTGTCACCTTCAACCCGGACAAGAGTTACAGCCTGCATCCACAGGCTGCTGCCGTGCTCAATCACGATTGAAGCGTCCCGCGATCGCCGTCAGGGTCTGACCTTGCGGCGCATCACCCCGTTGATCACCACCACGACCACCGCCACACCGATGGCGATGTACTGGAACGTCTTCTCGCTGATCATCCCGGCATTTTGCAGCCACGACAGGCCGAGCATGATCGCCAGCACCGACAGCGCGATCAGTATCGAATATTTCAAACGTTGCTTCTGGGTCATTGCGGGTTCCTGAACCTTTCAAATGTATCCGGTTTGTATCCGGTTGCATGCCATGCACATACCGTGTTGCGGGGATGGGCTTTGATAAACGCGGTCTCATGTTACAGCCGATGAAGAGTTTTGGCTTCATGACGGCGTAACCATGAGGATTTTTGAAATGTTCCGTCGAATCACCTGGCTGATTCCCGTCCTTGCCGTACTGACCTTGAGCGGCTGCATCATTTTCCCCCACGGCGGCTGGCATGACGACCACCATCGGTACCAGGAAGGTCCCGGTTATTACCAACATCGATAGGCGATGACTCCCCGCATAAACGTTAAAAACTGTGTTCCCGGAACGACCGCGCCTGCTGAATAGCAGGCGCTTTCTGTCTCTAATCTGACCTGCTCGTGTAAGACGTTGATCAAGCTTTTGTAGGACTCTTCGAGCTGCAACGATTTGCGCATTTTTGATATTTCTGGTCACACCCGTCTGGTGTAAATCCACCTCCCCTCCGCTCTACTCTCTGCGCCCCCTGAAGCCCAACCAGACGAGCTCATCCGCGCATGCAACGAACACTTATCGATATCAGCCCCGGACAGGCCATCGGCTTCTGTCTGGCCGTCTCCCTGTTTGAACTGCTGACCTACATGGCCAGCGACCTGATCATGCCGGCAATGCTGGCCGTTACCCTGGAATTAGAAGCAGACGCGCGGCATGTTCCCTACGCATTCAATCTGTACCTGATCGGTGGTGTCTGTCTGCAATGGCTGATAGGTCCACTCTCCGACCGTTTTGGCCGGCGGCGGCTGCTGTTGAGCGGGTGCCTGTTGTTCGGCGTGGCCTGTGCCGCGACCTTTGGCACCAGCAGCATTGAAGCGTTCAACCTGCTGCGGCTGATGCAGGGGATGGGCCTGGGCTTCGTTGTGGCCGTCAGTTATCCGGCCCTGCAAGAAGTTTTTCCGTGAAGCGGATGCCGTGCGCTTGATGGCACTGCTGGGCAATGTGGCATTGCTGTCGCCGCTGCTCGGGCCATTGCTTGGCAGCCTGCTGCTCGAATGGCTGAGCTGGCGGACGCTGTTTCTCGGCCTGGGCCTGGCGGCGGCCGTTGCCTGGCTGGGCCTGTATGTCTGCATGCCCGAAACCATCGACGTCATGCGCAACGACGGCCAACAACAGGCACCCGTTGCGTTTAACGCACGGCAGGTTGGACATCGCTATCTGACCTTGCTCGGCAACCGCCACTTCCTGTACGCCAGCCTCGCACTGGGCTTGATGAGCCTGCCGCTGATTGCCTGGATCGGGCTGTCGCCGCTGCTGCTGATGCAGTTGCTGGGCCTGTCCTCGCGCGAATACGGGCTGTGGCAGATCCCGATCTTTGGCGCCGTGATTGTCGGCAATCTGATCCTCGATCGTTTGCTCGCCAGCCACTCGTTGACCCGGGTCATTCGCATTGCGCTATGGCCACTGTGCCTGGGCCTGACCGGATTGATCGGCACAGCCCTGTCCAGCGCTGCGCTGCCGCTGTTGATTGCCAGCCTGTCGCTGTATGCCATTGGCCTGGGCATGAGCAATGCAGCGCTGTACCGGTTGGCACTCTTCGCCAGCGATGACAGCAAGGGCCTGGTTTCCGCGACCATCGGCATGCTCTCGATTGTCGTAATGGGCACGGGGCGGTTCGCTGATAGCCGCTGTTGGCGGTGCCGACAGTCTCGAGGGTTTCGCCCTGTGCGCGGCACTCGCTGGTTTGCTGTGCCTGCCGCTGATCCAGCGCTTTGTGCACTTGTCAAAGCAACCCGACCTTGCACCGGCTACACCTGAGGAGGCCCGCTAATGCACCTTTTCCCTCACAGTGACGCACTCTGTGCATCCCCGGCCGCCTACTGTGCGGACTCGTTGGCGCCCGGTCTGTTTGATCGGGCCATGCTCGAAATCACCCGTTTTCACATCGAACAGACCCCAGGTTATGAGCGTTGGCTAAACGCCAATGGCATTGCAGCCAAAGACCTCGAAACCCTGGAGGACTGGTCGCAGTTGCCACCGATTTTCGCCAATTTCTTCAAACAGCATTTGCTGCTCAGCCCCACGGGCGAGGACGCGCTGGAACTGACGTCCTCCGGCACCAGCGGGCAAAAAAGCCGCATGCGTTATGACGCGCGCAGCCTGGGTGCGGCGCAGTACATGGTCGAGCGGATCTTCGCGCAGTACGGCTGGATTACACCGCATACGCCCTGCAATTACCTGTTGCTGAGCTACGAACCCCAGGCGCGAATCACCTTGGGCACATCGTTCACCGATCAGTTTCTGTGTGGCTTTGCCCCCGTCAATCGGGTGGTGTATGCACTACGGGCCGACGGTGACGGCCATCGCTTCGATCTGTTCGGCGTGATAACAGCCCTGCAAGCCTTTGCTGAAGAAGGTTTGCCGGTGCGCATCTTCGGTTTCCCGGCCTTTCTCTGGGAAACCCTGCAACGCATGCGCGCCACCGGCGTGACGGATCTGCAACTGCCGGCCGGATCGCTGGCGTTCTTTGGTGGCGGCTGGAAAACCCGTGCCACCGAAGAAGTCCCCAAGCAACAGCTGTACGCGCGGATCCAGCAACAATTGGGCATTGATGCCAACGACTGTCGCGATGGCTACGGCGCCGTCGAGCACGCGGTGCCTTATATCGAGTGCGCCCACCACCATTTTCATGTGCCGGTCTATTCGAAAGTGTACGTGCGCAGCCCCGTGGACTTTTCGGTCCTGCCCTATGGGCAGTGCGGCCTGCTCAGCCTGGTCTCGCCTTACATCTCGTCAAGTCCCGCCCACGCGGTGGTCATGAGTGACCTCGCCACGCTGCATCCCGCTGCAAGTTGCGGCTGCGGTCTGGCGAGCGACTGGTTCCAGTTGCATGGCCGTGCCGGCACGGCGGCCGCGCGGAGCTGCGCCATGGCCGCTTCGGAATTCCTGGGGAAACACTGATATGTACTTGATCAACGGAAAACTGCGCGGCGATTGCGATCTCGACAGTGCGTTGCAACAACTTTACCCGCTGCTGCCAAACCGGCTGCAGACGCCCCTTGAGACCTCCACTTTACTCACCGCTGCGCAGGCGTTCGCCGAACGTCTGCAACATCAATCTCTAGCGCTGTCACTCGACACCGGCCAGCGCCAAACCCTGATCGACTTTTGCCAGCCAGCGACGCTGCAGGCCAAGCTGGATCATGAGCTGGGCCTGCAACCCGATTCCCTGCGCCGCATCGACTATCGGCAGTCGCTTTTCGAGCGCTGGAGCCCTCTGGGACTGGTGGTTCACATCACGCCGGCCAACGCGCCGTTGCTGGCGTTCTGCGCAGTGCTGGAGGGTCTGTTGAGCGGCAACGTCAACTGGCTGCGGCCCAGCAGCAGCGACGGCGGACTCACTGCGCGCCTGCTCCAGAAGTTGCTGGAATGTGACCCGAGCGGGCAACTCGCTGGTTACGTCGCGGTGTTGCCGACAACGACCGGACAAATCGGTCAGCTGTGCAGACACGCCAACGGTGTCTCCGCCTGGGGCGGCGAAACCGCGCTGCAAGCCATCCGCCTGCAGATCCCGCCAGGCTGTCGCTGGATCGACTGGGGTCACCGCATCAGCTTCGCCTACCTGACCCCGGATGCGGCATCACCCGCCGTCCTCGATGCCATTGTCGATGAAGTCTGCCGCCTCGATCAGCAAGCCTGCTCCAGCCCGCAATGGTTGCTGGTAGACAGCGACGATGTGAGCGTATTGAACGATATCGGGGCGCAACTGGCTGCCGCGTTCGAGCGTCGCAGCGGGCACTGGCCGGCGCTCACCCCCGACGCTCGAAGAAGCCTCACAAATCACCACCAGTACGGCGATGGCGCGGCTGGGGCAAAGTTTTGTCGGGCAGACCGGCCGGGTCTGGAGTACGCCGCACTGGCGGGTGATCTGGAGCCATGACCGTCAGCTCGAACCTTCTGCGCTGTTTCGCAGCCTGCTGCTCAAACCCCTGCCTCGCGAACTGCTGGGCGCTACGTTGTTGCCGTGGCGCAACGTACTGCAAAGCTGTGCCTTGCTGTGTCCCGAGGCGCAAATCGCCGAACTGGCGCAGATGCTGATCGCCGCCGGTGTGACCCGCATCGCCCCGATTGAAGCCATCCACGAAGGCTACGACGGCGAACCCCCATGACGGTGTCTACGCCTTGCAGCGCCTGAGCCGTCGCGTGTCGGTCAGCCTGCCGCCGGACGCGCTGGCGGGGTGTGCCACGCTTGACCGCCAGCCGATTGCGCCAGCGCTATCAGGGGTGTCGATCATGGACAAGGCGACATTTGCAAGCCAGCCACCGAACGCCAAGGCACAACTGTACTTTCGGTCCGGCGGCAGCAGCGGTACGCCGACACTTTCCGCTTTCAGTTACCACGATTTCCAGCTTCAGATGCGTGCCACTGCCGACGGCCTGCTCGCGGCCGGCCTGGATCCGGCGCAAGACAATGTCATGAACCTGTTCTTCAGCGGCGGGCTGTACGGCGGATTTTCAAGTTTTGCCAAGGCGCTGGAACAACTGGAGGCCCGACACTGGCCCATGGGCGCTCCAGCGGATGACGATTACCGGGAGATCGCGCAACTGATCGTGGAACAACGGATCACGGTGCTGATCGGCATGCCCAGCACCGTGCACCGGTTGTTTCTCAATGAACAGCAGACGCTGCAGCGCTACGGCGCCATCGACAAGGTTTTTCTCGGTGGCGAGCACGTGAGCGCGCCCACCCGCGAGTTGTTGCAACGCTGCGGAGTCAGGCTGATCCGGTCGGCGATTTACGGCAGTGTCGATGCCGGCCCGCTCGGCCATGCCTGCCAGTTCACGGCAGACGGTGTGTTCCACCTGATGAGCGACATCCAGCACCTGGAAATCGTCCATTTCGATCAGGACGCGCCGGTCGATCACGGTGAGTCGGGGCGTCTGCTGGTGACCTCCCGGGCGCGTCAGGGCCAGTCCGTGCAGCGCTATGACATCGGTGACAGCGGACGCTGGCTATCCGGCCCATGTCCCTGCGGTCTGACCTCACCGCGCTTCGAGCTGCTGCAACGGCACGGCAAATTGCTGCGCATCGCCACTGACTTCATCTCGCTGGCAACGCTGGCGCAGCGCCTGCAAGCGCCGTTTCAACTGATCCTCGACCACGGCCCTGACGGCCGGGAACGCATGCGACTGCGCAGCCCACTGGAGCCGGCTCAGGCCCATCTTCAGCTGCAGGGCTATCAGACGCTGAGCACGCTGGTGCAGACCGGACTGCTCACCGTAGACGTCGAGCAATGTGCCGTTGCGCAATTTGCCCGAAACAGACACAGCGGCAAGACACCGTCCGTGATTGATTCACGCCGCTGAAGACGGGCGCCTGCTGGCGCCCCACCGCTCCTTTCCATACGAAACCACCATGAACACCACCACAGATTTGAATGCCTTGCTCGATTTTGCCCGCCGACGTTCACCTTATTACCGTGATCACTTCAAGAACGTCCCGGCCCCCATCAACGGTTTGAACGAGCTGCCCCTGGTCGATCCCGGGCAGTACTGGCACGGCAGCCAGTCCCTGCAGCAGTGGTCGGCGTTGACCGGCCCGACCGCGGATGCGCTGGTGTTCCAGACCGGGGGGACCACCGGTTCAGGCAAACTGTCGCTGTTCACCCGCGGCGAATGGCAAACCCTGACGCGTGATTTCGGTAGCCACCTCACAGCACAACTGAACCCCGGCGACCGGGTCGCCAATCTGTTCTTCGTCGGTGACCTGTATGCCAGCTTCATTTTCGTCCACGATGCCCTGGCACATGTCGAGACACCCGTCAGCGAGTTTCCATTCACCGGGGCCGTCGATAGCGCTGTACTGGCCAAGTCGATCGTGGCGAACCGGATCAACGTGCTGGCTGGCGTGCCGGCGCAACTGTTGAAATTTGCCGCCTGGCTTGAGCGCCGGTCGCAGGTTCTGGTGGGTGTCGAGACCCTGCTCTACGGTGGCGAGAGCCTGTTCGAAGCACAGTTGCAAATGCTGCGTCGGGTGCTTCCGAATGCGCGTATCGCCTCCATCGGTTACGCCAGCGTCGATGCCGGATTGATCGGCGTCAGCACCCGCGATTGCGCTCTGGGCGAACACCGAATGCTGGAGCGCCACAGCGTGCTGGAGATCATCGATGAGGTGAGCGGTACTGTCATCGAAGAATGCGACCGTAACGGCAAACTGGTCATAACCAATCTGACCCGTCGCCTGATGCCCGTCCTCCGCTATCCCGTCGGCGATCTGGCGTGCTGGCGTGAACCGCCCGGCACGCCCATGCGCAAATTCGCGCTGATGGGACGCAGCATGAGCAGCCAGCGCGTACGGGTGGGCGTTTTGAGTCTGGACATCCGTGACATTGGCGATCTGGTGCAAAGCCTCGGTAACCGCGCCGACTGGCAATTGGTCATCGAGCAACAGGGAAAAAAAGACCTGCTGAGTCTCAGATGGGTACCCGACAGGCACATGACTGATATCGCCCAGACCAGCGCAAACCTGCGCAGCACATTGATCGAGCAATATCCGTGGATCGAGAAGCTACACGGCGAGCAATTGCTCGATCTGCATGTGATCGCCTGCGCCAGTGATGAACTGACGTGTCACCCACGTTCCGGCAAGCATCAGCGGGTCGTGGACCGGCGCGACTATCAGACTCCGTGCGAGCAGCAAGCCTGATGGCCAAGACCCTCCTGCGGCGCTATCGCATCACCGACGCACCGGCAGTCAGTGGCCTGTTCGAAGCCATTTACGGCACTCGTTATCCTCAACCGCATGTGTATCTGCCGTGCATGATCAATCAGAACCACAGTGACGGGCGCTGGCACTCGCTGGTGGCGGAGGTAAACGGGCAGATTCGCGGGCATGCCACCCTGTTTCGCCGGTCAGGCAGATCCTCACTGGCAGAACTGGCATTGACGGTGGTGCATCCGGATACCCGCGGGCAGAACATCGCCACACGGTTGGGCCGGCAATTGCTGATTCATGCCCAGGCCCTGGATTGCCGGGGCGTCACCATCAAGCAGGTTACGCACCATCCGTACACTCAGCGTATGGCCGCCAGTCTCGGCTTTCACAGCTGCGGTCTGTTGCCGGATTACGCCGCTTCGCCCTTCGAAGGACAGGACCGAGAGAGCATCGTTGTCGGCCACTACGACATCGAGGGTTTTCGACGCCCGCTGCCCGCGCTGGCCTGGCCAACGGATTGGGGCGAATTGGTGTCGCATCTGGAGGGGGCGTTTGGTACCACCGACAAAGCGGCGCCCTGGAGCGGCCCGAAGGTCCATGTCGAACACGCCTCGGGGCGCTATGACATTGTGCTCAAGGAACTCGATGACAACCTGCTCAGGCAACTTGAGCGACTGCCGGTGCAATGGCTGGTTTCGCTCAGACTCAGGCTCGCCCAAGGATTTCCCGGCTCACTGATCCAACTTGCCGATGTGGGTTTCGCTTTCACCGGAATCGTTCCCGATGAGCGTAGCGAAGGCTGGCTTGGGCTGTTTCATCGAGGTTACCAGCCGTCAACGCTGACATTGCACTGTCCGCACATGCAACGCTTGCAGGACCAGGTCCGACAGGTCGGGCAAATGTACCGAGGCTGAAAAAACGGCCCGCCCACAAAATGGGCGGGCCGTTTTTCAAGATTCAGGCCTTGGCTTTGACACCTTGATCCACAGGTTTCGGCGCGTTGCCTTCACCGTAGGTTTTCAGGTTCTGCAGCACGTAGATCGCCTTTTTGAATTCGGGGATCAGGTTCTTGCCGTAAGCGTTGCCATTGAGGCCATTGCTCTGGATCGCGTCGAGCTGGGTCGCGAAATATTCCAGTGCGTTGAATTTGGCATCGACGTCTTTGGTCACGCCGAACCGGTCGAACTTGTCGCCGGCATTGAGCAAGGTGAACGAGGTGATCTCGGAGATCAGCCCGCGGCTGCGCAGGAAAACGCTCAGATTGCCCAGTTGTTTGACGGAAGTGTTCGACGGGTCGAAGCCCTTGATGTTCTTGCGCAGGCCCTGCTTGTCCATTTCTGCGGTGTTCAGCGCGTTCGGATCGTTGCCGACCATGGTCAGCATCTGCTGCACCTTGACGCTCTGACTCACCTGCTTTTTCGCGCCCGTATTGCGAACCAGCACACCTGCCTTGCTTTCCCAACCACCGACAATGCCGATCGTCATGAGAAGACTCCCTGTGAAATAACCATGAAATGTCCTTGGTGACACTTTGAATGACGCGAAGTATCTACCGGCCAACTAGTGGCACCAACCCTTTTAGTGCAGTCGCTTACAATTTCTGTACATTCTCGATACAAATCACCGCAAGCTCACTATCACTGGGCTTCATGGCAGTTTGACGATGGCTGGCGATGCTTTTTCCTTACCGGTTAAACAGGCGGTCAATTCATTTGTATCAGGATCGATACGCCCCTTCTGTCAGCCGGAAACTTTCTTGCACGAAAGTACCTAAAGCTTCCCCGCTCGCCGACGATACGCTGGTGTAACCCCGCCGTTTTTCTCTCGACCCCACAATAAGAATCGCAGCTCAAGGACCGGTCTCCATGCCCGCATTCCGCACCATTCAGGCTCGCTACACGTTATTTCTGGTTCTGTTCATCCTGCTGCTGTCGGTGCTGACCGTGGTCGGTATCAGCCAATTGGTCGCACCCAAGCTGCGACATACCGAAGAACAGGTGGTGCTCAATCGCATCGCCGAAGTCGCCGAGCAGATTCAGGGCGAACTCAATAAGGTTCAGTCGCAGCAACGCAGCATCACCCAGACCATTCCACTGCTCGACAGCGCGGCCATCGACACGGTGTTGCCGGGGCTGGTGGACCAGTACGGCGAACTGAAAGTGTTTGGTGGCGGGATCTGGCCGTTGCCGGGCCAGCGCGAGGCCGGACGTAACAAGTTCAGCACGTTCTGGCACCGCGATGCCTCGGGCAAACTGGCGGTGAACACCTTCTGGAACAGCGACGCGGCGCCGAACTACTACGATCAGAGCTGGTACAAGGGTGGCATGCAGACCCCGCGCGGCCAGTGCGCCTGGGCGGCCGCCTATAAAGACGATGCGAGCGCCGAGCCGCGCACCAACTGCGCCATGGCGATCCAGAAAAACGGTGCAGCCTGGGGCGTATCGACCATCGACGTGACGCTGGGCTTCTTCAATGATCTGGTGGCGCGCAAGGAAAAAGACCTCAACGCCGAAATGCTGATCGTCGAGGCCGACGGCAAGATCATCAGCAACAGTTCGCGCATCAGCGGCCCGATCGTGCTGAAGAACATCAGCGAGCTGGCCGCCGGTTCGACCTTCGCCAGTCAGGTCAAGGCCGGCATGCAAAACCGTGATCAGGCGCAACGTGTCGAGTTCGACAACAATGGCGAGGCCAGCACGTTCTTCATGCGCCCGATCGAAGGCACGCCGTGGTTCCTCGCCACCGCCCTGCCAACGAAAATGCTCACCGCCCAGCGTGACGACGTGCTCAGCAGCCTGAGCCTGCTGCAGATTCCGCTGGTGATTCTGCTGGTGCTGTTGCAGGTGTATGCGATCCGCCAACTGGTGTCGCGAATGAAAGCGCTCAAGGCCAATATCGACTCGTTGTCCAGCGGCGATGCCGATCTGACCCGGCGCATCACCATCCGCGCCGAAGATGAACTGGGCGCCATCGGCCACTCGGTCAACACCTTCATTGCCTACCTGCAGAACATGATCGGTGAAGTGACGCAGGCCACCGGCGCCATGGCCTCAAGCCTCGATGATCTGCAACGCACATCGGCCAACACCAGCCAGATTCTGCTGCGCCATGCATCGGAAACCGATCAGACCGTTACCGCCATCACCGAGATGAGCTCGACGGCCGAAAGCGTCGCGCAGAATGCCGCAGAAACCGCAGCGTTTACCCAGCGCGCCAACGAAAACGCCGACCGTTCGCGGGTGGTCGTCGGTGAAGCCACCAACAGCGTGGTGGCCTTGATCGATGAAGTGGCCAGCGCCACCAAAAAAGTCGAGAACATGCAGCAGGACGCGCAGCGCATCACCGAGATTCTCGGAGTGATCGGCGCCATCGCCGGCCAGACCAACCTGCTGGCGCTCAACGCCGCCATCGAAGCCGCCCGGGCCGGTGAACAGGGTCGCGGCTTTGCCGTGGTGGCCGACGAAGTCCGCGCCCTCGCCGCCCGCACTCAGGCCAGCACCTCGGAGATCAACGAAATGCTGACTCGCCTGACCCAAGGCGTGAGCTCCTCGGTCAGCGCCATGGAAAACACCCAGGCCAGTTGCCAGTCTGCCGCCGACGCCACGGCGCGGGTCAACTCAGGTCTGGATGAAATGGCCGGCTCGGTCAGTCACATCAACAGCCTCAGCACGCAGATCGCCACCGCTGCCGAACAGCAGAGCGCAGTCACCGAAGAGATCAATCGCAGCATGGTGCAGATCCGGCACATGGTCGAAGAACTGGTGCACAGCGGCCAGGCCAGCGAACGCAACACCCACCAGCTGCTGGAAGCCAACAACCGGGTGAGCGCGATCATGGGGCGGTTCAAGGTTCGTTGAGCCTGACAGATTTGTAATCTTTCACTCAGCAGGCTGTCAGGCTTGATCAATGATCATCCTGCCAGCCTGTCTTGTATCAACTTGAAACACTCCGTTGATGCCGGGCAGGATAATCCGGTCAAAATGCTTTCCTTTTTGATCGTCATCCGAGCCGAGAATCCATTATGCGAACCTCCCTGCGACTGGCCGCCCTCAGCGCCCTGCTCCTCTCCTCCCTGGCCCAGGCGGCCGACCTGATTCCGATCGAAGTCCATCGCGATGCCAATTGCGGCTGCTGCAAAAAATGGATCAGCCACCTCGAAGCCAACGGCTTCAAAGTCGAAGACCACGTCGAAAGCGACATGAGCAGCTTCAAGCAGCAACACGGCGTACCACCGCGCCTGGGCTCGTGCCATACCGCGCTGATCAATGGCAAGTTCGTCGAAGGCCACGTGCCGGCTGAACAAGTACTGGCCCTGAGCAAGCGTGACGATCTGTTGGGTATCGCCGCACCGGGCATGCCCATGGGGTCGCCGGGCATGGAAATGGACGGCATGAGCGATGCCTATCAGGTGATCGGCCTGAAGAAAGACGGCACGGATGTGGTAGTGGCGGACTACCCGGCGCATTGATGGCTGCCGGTTACCTCGGGCTGTTCGCGGCGGCGTTCGGCGCTGCGACGCTGCTGCCGCTGCAATCGGAAGCGTTGCTGGTCGGCCTGATCGCCAGCGACCGTTACTGGCTCTGGGGTCTGTTAGGCGTGGCGACGCTGGGCAATGTCCTCGGTTCGCTGGTCAACTGGTGGCTGGGGCGTGGCCTCGAACGGTTTCAGGATCGACGCTGGTTTCCGGTCAGCGCGAAACACATGGCCACCGCGCGTAAACATTACGAGCGGTACGGCCACTGGTCACTGCTACTCAGTTGGCTGCCGGTGATCGGTGACCCGCTGACCCTGATCGCCGGCGTCATGCGCGAGCCACCCGGGCGCTTTCTATTGATCGTCACCCTGGCCAAGGGCGCGCGCTACGCGGTGGTGGCGATGCTGACCCTGGGCTGGCTCGGTTGAACATTCTGCACGCAGCGTTGCCTGTGGTTAACGTCGCCCTAATCCGGGCGTTCCAGCATCGGCCGATTTTCATGGAGTTTGTCCCTATGTCCGTCACGCTCTCCCGCTGGCTGCCCGGCCTGTTCCTCAGCGCCGCGCTGCCGCTGTTTGCCCATGCCGCTGCCTCTGAAGCAGCCCCCGCCGACGGCCCGACTTATGGTCCGGAGCTGCAGGGTTTTCAGTATCCCTACACACTCAAGCACTTTGCCTTTCAGTCCCAGGGGAAATCCCTGCAGATGGGTTACATGGACGTCGCCGCCCACGGCAAGGCCAACGGCCGCACCGTGGTGCTGATGCACGGCAAGAATTTCTGCGCCGCCACCTGGGACAGCTCGATCAAGGCCTTGAGCGAAGCCGGTTACCGGGTGGTTGCGCCGGATCAGATCGGCTTCTGCACCTCGAGCAAGCCCGACCACTATCAGTACAGTTTCCAGCAACTGGCGACCAACACCCAACAACTGCTCAAGGCCCTCGGCATCCAGAAAGCCACGCTGCTCGGCCACTCCACCGGCGGCATGCTCGCCACCCGCTACGCGCTATTGTTCCCGGAACAGGTCGAACAACTGGCGCTGGTCAACCCGATCGGTCTGGAGGACTGGAAAGCCCTTGGCGTGCCTTATCGCACCGTCGATCAGTGGTACCAGCGCGAACTCAAGGTCACCGCCCAAGGCATTCGCGACTACGAACGCAACACCTATTACGACGGCCGCTGGAAACCCGAATTCGACCGCTGGGTCGACATGCTCGCCGGCCTGAGCAATGGGCCCGGCAAGACCCAGGTGGCATGGAGCTCGGCGCTGATCTACGACATGATCTTCACCCAGCCGGTGTACTACGAGTTCAAGGACTTGAAAATGCCGACCCTGTTGCTGATCGGCACGTCCGACACCACGGCCATCGGCAAGGATCTCGCCTCCCCCGAGGTCAAGGCGAAAATCGGCCACTATGAGGTCCTCGGCAAGCAGGTCGCCAAGCTGATTCCGAAGTCGACGCTGGTGGAGTTCCCCGGCATGGGCCACGCGCCGCAGATGGAGGAACCGGCGAAATTTCACCAGGCCTTGCTCGGCTGGCTGAACAACCCCAATCCCGTTCGTTGATGAGGTAAGGCTGATGGCGGTGCAGATTGCAGTAATCGATGACTGGCAAGACGTGGCGCGGGACGTGGTCGACTGGTCGGTGCTCGACAGCATCGGCGCAGTGACGTTTGTGCACGACTACCCGGCGGACAATGCCACCCTGGCCGAACGTCTTGGCCAGTACCAGGTGATCTGCGTAATGCGTGAGCGCACGCGTTTCGACCAGGACCTGCTGCAGCGCCTGCCCAACCTCAAGCTGCTGGTCACCGGCGGCATGCGCAACGCGGCGCTGGACATGCAGGCGGCTGCCGACCTCGGGATCAAGGTCTGCGGCACCGACAGCTACAAGCACGCGGCGCCGGAGCTGACCTGGGCGCTGATCATGGCCGCCACGCGCAATCTGCTGAACGAAGCCAATGCCCTGCGCGCCGGGGGCTGGCAGCAAGGGCTGGGCGGTGATTTGCACGGTAAGACCCTGGGCATTCTTGGTCTGGGCAGCATCGGTCAAAAGGTCGCGCAATTCGGTCAGGTGTTTGGCATGCGCGTGATTGCCTGGAGTGAGAACCTCACCGCCGAACGCGCTGAAGCCGTCGGCGTGACCCGGGTCAGCAAACAGCAACTGTTCGAGCAGGCCGATGTGCTGTCGGTGCATCTGGTATTGAGCGAGCGCAGCCCGTGGGCTGGTCGACGCACAGGCGCTGGACTGGATGAAACCCGGCGCGCTGCTGGTCAACACCGCCCGCGGGCCGATCGTCGATGAAGCGGCGCTGATCAAGGCCTTGCAGAAACGCAAGATCGCTGCAGCGGCGCTGGATGTGTTCGATCAGGAACCGCTACCTGAACTGCACCCGTTTCGCACACTGGACAATGTGCTGGCCACACCGCATGTGGGGTATGTCAGCCGACAGAACTATGCGCAGTTCTTTGCACAGATGATCGAGGATATTCAGGGGTGGGCAGCGGATAATCCAATCAGGATCCTCAACTGACCCCGTGTAGGAGCTGCCGAAGGCTGCGATCTTTTGATTTTGATTTTCTAAAAACAAGATCAAAAGATCGCAGCCTCCGGCAGCTCCTACAGGGTTTGTGGCGGATCAGGCGCGATCGCGGGGAATTAGGCTCTGCAACTGCTGCGCAAGAAAATCCGCATCAAACAAAAAGGTGTCCGGATCCTTCAGGCCATTGGTCTTGCGCCACTGCCACTCGCCGCTCGGTAATCCCACCAGCGAAATGCTGCCATAGCGCGCCGCCGTCAGGCCCATCACCGCCAGAGAAATCTGCCCAGCGCTGCCCATCACGTCCGGCACGAACTCCACCGGTTTGCCGGCGATCACGATGCTGAGTTTTTCAGTCTTGAAGGTCGAAGTCTCCACCGGTGTGCTCGGCCCGAATGCGACGTAAGCCTCGCGGCTCACCTCCAGCAGGCTCGGTGCCTGCACCGGTTCCAGCCATTGCTGGATCTGGCCGAACAGTTCGGAGATGCGGCTGGCCCAAGCCTGCGACTGGGTTTCGAATAATTGCTTCTTGTGCGCTTCACTCTCGGCATAGTGACGAAGCATTTCGCCCAGTTGTTGTACGTCGTTCATCGGTACGTTCCTCGGGGAGAGCCTGCAAGAGTCGATAGTGACAGATCGAGGCGCCGGCGTACGTTTAACCTCGAACGCCGACACCGTGACACTTGGCAAATGGATCAACGGTACAGTTGCTTTGTACTGGCATCCGTCGTGCAACCGATGGACACTCGGCCGGAGCCCGACTTTTCCAATACGGGCCATTGAACGAGGAACTTCAATGCGTACCATCGGCTTGATCGGCGGCATGAGCTGGGAATCCAGCGCTGAATATTATCGACTCATCAATCAACAGGTCCGCGACCGCCTCGGCCCGCTGCGCTCGGCGCAAATCCTGATGTACAGCGTCGACTTCGGCCCGGTCGAACAGGCCCAGCACGCCGGGCGCTGGGACGATGCGGCGGCGATTCTGGTGGATGCCGCGCGCAGGCTGCAGGCCGGCGGCGCCGAGTGCGTGGTGCTGTGTACCAACACCATGCACAAGGTCGCGGAGCAGATTCAGGCAGCGATCAGCATTCCGTTCCTGCACATTGCCGAACCGGCAGCGCAGGCCGCGCTGAATATTGATGCGCACACGGTGGGCCTGCTCGGTACGGCGTTTACCATGGAGCAGGATTTTCTCAAGCAGCGTCTGATTGCGCAGGGTTTGACAGTGCTGGTGCCAGACGACGCCGAGCGCAAGGACGTGCACCGGATCATCTACGACGAATTGTGCGTCGGAGTGATCAGTGACGAATCACGCACCATCTATCAACGAGTGATCGAGTCGCTGACCGCGCGCGGTGCCCAGGCGATCATCCTCGGCTGCACGGAAATCGGCTTGCTGGTCAAACCCGAACACAGCGCCCTGCCCCTGCTCGACACCACCGAACTGCATGCGCAGGCGGCGGTGGCGTTTGCATTGAGCGACTGACTCCCACAGGATTTTTTTGGCTTATCGACGGCGCAGGCGGGCCATGCTCAGGGTGTCGACCCATTGCCCGTCACGCACGGCGTAGTCTCGGAACAGGCCTTCGTTCTCGAAGCCGAACTTGCGGTACAGACCGATGGCCGCCTCGTTGTCGGCGTACACCGAGAGTTCGACCCGATGCAGGTTCATCCAGTTGTCGGCGACGTCCAG
>NZ_JABULD010000505.1:0-6130 GCF_014060985.1 Pseudomonas sp. MD195_PC81_125 | reverse complement strand
AAGCGGTTGATGTAAGCCACGTTACAGCGTTCCAGTGGCAGGCTATCCGGCCTGCCGCTTTATGCACTGGCAACGAAGGAGAAGCTGTATGCAAGTCAACATCAGTGGACACCAACTGGAAGTGACCGAACCTCTGCGCACCTACATCAACGAGAAACTCGAACGATTGGAGCGCCATTTCGACAAGATCACCAACGTGCAGGTCACGATGTGCGTCGAAAAGCTCAAGCAGAAAATCGAAGCCACCTTGCATATACCCGGCAGCGAAGTGGTCGCCAACGCAGAAGATACCGACATGTATGCTGCGATCGACTCACTGACCGACAAGCTGGATCGCCAACTCAAAAAGCATAAGGAAAAGACCCAGAGCCTCCTTCAGGGCGCAACCGGTCGTTAACACTCCCAACCCATGATCCGACTTGAAAGTATCCTGACCCCCGGCCGTTCCCTGGTGAACGTGCCGGGCGGCAGTAAAAAGAAAGCCCTCGAACAGATTGCCAACCTCATCCATAAAGAAGTGCCGGATCTGGCCATGCAGGATGTGTTCGATGCGCTGATCGCCCGTGAGAAACTCGGTTCCACCGGTTTCGGCAACGGCATTGCCATTCCCCACTGTCGCCTCAAAGGCTGCGAAGCGCCTATCAGCGCATTGATGCACCTTGATGCCCCCATTGATTTCGATGCCATCGACGGCGCTCCGGTTGACTTGCTGTTTGTCCTGCTGGTCCCGGAAGCGGCCACCGATGCACACCTGGAATTACTGCGCCAGATCGCCAGCATGCTCGATCGCAAGGAAGTGCGCGAAAAACTGCGCAGCGCACCGAGTAACGAAGCCTTGTATCAGGTCGTCCTGAGCGAGCAGAACGGTCATTAATCATGCGTTTGATCATCGTCAGCGGCCGCTCCGGCTCGGGTAAAAGTACTGCCCTGGATGTCCTTGAGGACAACGGCTACTACTGCATCGACAACCTGCCGGCCGGCTTGCTGCCGGAACTCGCCGAACGCGCCCTGATTCATACGGAGCTGGCCCAGCCGCTGGTGGCCGTGTCGATCGATGCACGCAATCTGCCGAGCCACCTGTCGCGTTTCCCCGAACTGCTTGAAGAAGTCCGCGCCCGCCACATCCAGTGCGATGTGCTGTATCTGGATGCTGACGAAGAAACCCTGCTCAAGCGCTTCTCGGAAACCCGCCGACGCCATCCGCTGAGCACTGCCAACCGCTCGCTGGCCGAAGCGATCAACGACGAAACTGCCCTGCTCGGCCCGATTGCCGACCTGGCCGACCTCAAGGTCAACACCACCAACCTGAATCTGTACCAACTGCGTGACACCATCAAGTTGCGCCTGCTGAACCAGCCGGAGCCGGGCACGGCGTTTCTGGTCGAGTCGTTCGGCTTCAAGCGCGGCATGCCGGTGGACGCGGATCTGGTGTTCGACGTGCGCTGCCTGCCCAACCCCTACTGGAAGCCGGAGCTACGCGCCCAATCGGGTCTCGATGCACCAGTCGCCGAATACCTGGCGGCGCAGCCGGAAGTCGAGGAGATGTATCAGGATATCTTCGGCTATCTGAATAAATGGCTGCCACGCTTTGCGGCGAGCAACCGCGCCTACGTCACCATTGCCATTGGCTGCACAGGTGGGCATCACCGCTCCGTTTACCTGACTGAACGCCTGGGTCAGGCCCTGCAGAAAACCCTGAAGAACGTCCAGGTTCGCCACCGCGACCTCACTTAAAGGATTCACACCGCGATGCCTGCTCTGGAAATCGAAATCATCAATAAACTGGGCCTGCATGCCCGAGCGTCGGCCAAGTTCGTCGGGGTGGCGGGTCAGTTCCCGGATTGCACGATCAGAGTGGGTCGTACACCAGAAACAACCGTGGACGGTAAAAGCATCATGGCGATGATGATGCTCGCTGCCGGCAAGGGCACGAAGATCTATCTGAGTACTGAAGGCCATCAGGAACAGGAAGCGCTGGATGCGCTGGTGGCGTTGATCAACAACTACTTCGATGAGGGTGGTTGATCGTTAAAGATCAAAAGATCAAAAGATCGCAGCCTGCGGCAGCTCCTACAGTGAACGCATTCCAATGCAGGAGCTGCCGCAGGCTGCGATTTTTTGATATTCAGCCCAATGCGGTATCCATCACCATCATCAGACAAAACCCGATCAGCAAGCCAAGACTGGCCAGCTTGTCATGACCATTGCGTCGCGACTCGGGGATCACCTCATGCGTCACTACCAGCAACATCGCTCCCGCGGCCAGCGCCAGCCCCAACGGCAACAACAACTCTGCCAGGCTGACCAGCCACGCACAGAGCAGCGCAAACACCGGCTCGACCAGCCCTGACGCCGCACCGATCAAAAACGCCTTGACCCGCGACATCCCGGCCCCGGCCAACACCAGCGCAATCACTAACCCCTCTGGCACATCCTGCAAGGCGATGCCCATCGCCAGGCTGTCGGCATCCGGCATGCCGCCGCCAGCAGACACCCCCACCGCCATGCCTTCCGGGATGTTGTGGGCAATGATGGCGAAGACAAACAACCAGATCCTTGGCGGGATCACCGGGCGCTCAGAGGTACCGACGAGCATTTCCGGTGAGGCGCCGGACAGTTTCAGGTCCGCCAGATACAGACCGAATGCACCGAGCATGATGCCGAAGCAGATCAACCCGCTGGCAGCCCACGGTGTCAGGCCCAGACTTTCAGCAGCAGCGATACCTGGCACGATCAGCGAAAAACGCAGTCGCCGCCAGCATCACGCCGGCGCCGAACCCCAACAGCGTATCGCTGAGCCTCTGCGGCATGCGCCGGATCACCAGCACCGGCACCGCGCCGAGCGCCGTGCCGAGGGCGCAAATCGCGCCACCCTGCAAGGCCCGCGACAGTTTCGGCTGCAGATCCAGCCACTCCAGCCCATGCGCCGCCAGCAAAGTCATGCCCGCCAGCAGCAACAGCGACCCGATCGCGTAACGAAACATGCGTCCACCGCCAGCCGCCAGTGTTTCAGTGCTCATAGTCAGCCTTGGATTGTTTTTATGGATGACTTAAAACCAGAGCAGCCTGATAACGCGCGGCAACTTCAGGCCAATTGATCACGTTGTAGAACGCGTTGATGTATTCCGGGCGACGGTTTTGGTAACGCAGGTAGTAGGCGTGTTCCCAGACGTCCAGACCGAGAATCGGCGTGTTGCCGTTCATCAACGGGCTGTCCTGATTGCCGCTACTTTCCACGACCAGTTCTTTTTCCGGGGTCACGCTGAGCCAGGCCCAGCCACTGCCGAAACGGGTCAGCGCGGCTTTGGTGAAGGCCTCCTTGAAGCTGTCGAGACCGCCCAGTTGCTCCTCGATTGCCTTGGCCAGTGCACCGTCAGGCTTGCCGCCACCGTTGGGCACCATGACTTCCCAGAACAGCGAATGGTTGGCATGCCCGCCACCCTGATTGATCACGGCCGCACGGAGTTTTTCCGGCAACTGCTGGACGCTGGCGACCAGTTTTTCCACCGGCCACTCGGCGTACTCAGTGCCTTCGACGGCAGCGTTGAGGTTGTTGATGTAGGTCTGGTGGTGCTTGGTGTAGTGAATCTCCATGGTTTGCGCATCGATGTGCGGTTCCAGGGCGTCGTAGGCGTACGGCAAGGCAGGCAAGGTAAAAGCCATTTCAGTGGACTCCATGGTGATGTGAGGCTGACGCGCGGCGTGCATTGCCGATGTCCGGGTGCAGCAGGCGCTGGGTGCGCGGGTATTCGCCGTGTTCGCCGATGAAATTCAGCAGCTCGACGTAGGTCTTGCTGCTCTGGCGCAACGCCGCTTCCCGCAGGGCCGGGCGCAGGCGCTCGTCCTGCATGGTCTGCAATAACCGTTGATGAATCGCGCAGAGGTACTCGGCGCTCTCCTCCGGCTGGTTCAGGCGCAGGTGCAGATCCGCCAGGTTGTGGTGGGAGATGACGCAGGCCGCCACTGCTTCGTCGGCGTCCGCCCAGCGTTCGAACAGCACTTGCGCCAAGGCCAGGGCTTGCAGGTAAGCCTCACGGGCATCAATCAGTTCGCCGAGCATGAAGCAGCGATTGGCCCGTTCGATCGTGCGTTTCCAGTGCTCCATGGTGAACCTCCAAAGCAGTTGCGGGATTTACACGCCGCCGGCAGTGAGTTTCTCGGGGTTGAGTAACTCTTCCAGTTGGCTGCGCGACAGGTCGGTGTGCTCCAGCGCGACGTCAATCACCGGACGACCCTGTTTGTAGGCCTGCTTGGCGATTTCCGCGGCTTTCTGGTAACCGATGATCGGGTTGAGCGCGGTGACCAGAATCGGGTTGCGCGACAGCGCTTCCTTGAGCCGCGACTCGTTGACCTTGAAGCTGGCGATGGCTTTGTCGCCGAGCAGACGGCTGGCATTGGCCAGCAGTTCGATGCTGCTCAACAGGTTCTGGGCGATGATCGGCAGCATCACGTTCAGCTCGAAGTTGCCCGACTGGCCGGCGATGGTGATCACCGAATCGTTGCCGATGACTTGCGCGGCGACCATCGCGGTGGCTTCCGGGATCACCGGATTGACCTTGCCCGGCATGATCGACGACCCCGGCTGCAAAGCTTCCAGCTCGATTTCGCCGAGACCGGCGAGCGGGCCGGAGTTCATCCAGCGCAAGTCGTTGGCGATTTTCATCAGCGACACGGCAATGGCCTTGAGCTGGCCGGAGACGGCGACGGCGGTGTCCTGCGAGCCGATCAGGGCGAACAGATCCTTGCCCGGAGTGAATTGCACATGGGTCAGCTGGCTTAATTGGCGGCTGAAACGCGCGGCGAATTCCGGGTGCGCATTGATCCCGGTGCCGACGGCCGTGCCACCCTGCGCCAGCGATTGCAGGCTCGGCAGCAGATCCTGCAGGTGGGCGATGTTGGCCTTGAGTTGCTGCGCCCAACCGTTGAGCACCTGGCTCATGCGCACCGGCATCGCATCCATCAGGTGCGTGCGGCCGGTTTTAACGTGGTGATGCACTTGCACGGCTTTGTTTTCGATGACCTGCACCAGATGCAGCAACGCCGGCAGGAGTTGTTCGTGCAACGCCAGGGCAGCGCTGACGTGAATGGTGGTCGGGATGATGTCGTTGCTGCTCTGGCCGCAGTTGACGTGATCGTTCGGGTTGACCGGCTCGCCGAGCAGGCGACTGGCGAGGGTTGCGATCACTTCATTGGCGTTCATGTTGGAACTGGTGCCGGAGCCGGTCTGGAAGATATCCACCGGAAAATGCTGCATGAAATCGCCTTCGAGCAGGCCTTGCGCGGCGTCGCTGATGGCCTTGCCTTGCGAGGCGCTGAGCTGGTTGAGTTCAACGTTGGCCCGCGCGGCGGCGGCTTTGGCGAGGATCAGCGCACGGATGAACTGCGTTGGCATCGGTTTGCCGCTGATCGGGAAGTTATCCACTGCGCGCTGGGTCTGCGCGCCGTAGAGAGCGTCCACCGGCACCTGCAGTTCGCCCATGCTGTCGCGCTCAATACGAGTCTTGGTCATCTGAAAATCCTTGGACTGATTCAATGAGAGGAATCGAGGGTTGCAACTCGCAGGTCGCCAGTTGCCAGGTGTAGCGCTGCCAACGCTGGAGTCGGCAGTTGCACAGCGACAGGCGCTCCATTTCACGCAGCGGGCGCCAGGCTTGATCGAGACACAAGCTGCGCCAGTGCCATGGCAACGCGATGTCGGTGGCTGTGTCGAGCAGCAAACGGAAGGAGGTTTCAGCGATGGTCCACGGGGAAGTCGCCGTGCAGCAGGCCAGATAACGGCCCTCAGCCAGGTAATGTTCGATCAGGCGCGGTTCGTCGGGGTCCATCGCGCAACGGATCTGGCGACTCATCCAGCGCCAGCTTTCGAGGTATGGCTGCTCGTGCAAGGCAGAACTCATGATCCGGGACTCGTGCGGAGATGAGATTCATTATTAGATGATAATGAGAACCAAAACAAGAGCACTTGGTTACACAAACTCCATTGTGGGAGCGAGCCTGCTCGCGAAGGCGTCGTGTCAGTCACCGCTGCGGTCGGCTGTTAAATCGCTTTCGCGAGCAGGGCTCGCTCCCACAGGGTTTTGTGTCGAGCCATGAAAAAAGGCGCGCCACCCGATTGGGTGGCGCGCCTTTT
>NZ_JABULD010000043.1:0-12187 GCF_014060985.1 Pseudomonas sp. MD195_PC81_125 | reverse complement strand
AGGAGCAAGTCGTTCAGTGGTTACTTGGGATAACCCGCGCGCTT
Organism: Pseudomonas sp. MD195_PC81_125; assembly: GCF_014060985.1. Classification (NCBI taxonomy): domain Bacteria; kingdom Pseudomonadati; phylum Pseudomonadota; class Gammaproteobacteria; order Pseudomonadales; family Pseudomonadaceae; genus Pseudomonas; species Pseudomonas sp. MD195_PC81_125. The sequence continues at coordinate 12,143 of NZ_JABULD010000043.1, read as the reverse complement.
CATCTCGCGTTCGGTTGTTTGCTGCGCGGCGGCCAAGGCTTGATCCACCGTGGTCTGGCCGATCAGCGCCGCCGAGAACAGCTTGCCGACCTGGGTGCCCACGCCCTGGAATTCAGGAATGGTCACCAGTTGAATGCCGATGTACGGCACCGGTTTCAGCGTCGGTTTGCTCGGATCTGCCGCTTTCAACGATTCCAGCGTGACCTTGGCGAACGGCGCCGCGCTCATGTAAGCATCGCTGTAGGTCGAGGCGCGGGTGCCCGGCGGCACGTTGGCGATGCCGTCGGTCTTGGCCACCAGCTCGCCGTATTCCTTGGAGGTCGCCCAGGCACTGAAGGCCTTGGCGGCGTCCTTGGCCTTGGAGCTGGTCGGAATCGCCAGTGCCCACGAGTACAACCATGCCGAGCCCTTGTCGGTGATCTGATGCGGGGCGAAGGTGAAGCCGACGTGATCGGCGACCTTGCTCTGGGTCTTGTCGGTGACGAACGAACCGGCGACAGACGCATCCACCCACATCGCGCACTTGCCACTGTTGAACAGCGCGAGGTTCTCGTTGAAACCGTTGCTGGAAGCGCCCGGCGGGCCGGATTTCTTCATGGTGTCGACGTAGAAGTTCAGCGCGTTTTTCCACTCCGGGCCATTGAATTCCGGCTGCCATTTCTCATCGAACCAGCGCGCGCCGTAGGCATTGGCGACGGTGGTGATCAGCGCCATGTTCTCGCCCCAGCCGGCCTTGCCGCGCAAGCAGATGCCGTATTGCTCTTTGTCCTTGTTGGTGAGTTTTTCGGCGAAGCGGCGATCTGTTCCCAGGTCGGACGCTCGGGCATGGTCAGACCGGCGTCCTTGAACAGGTCGGTGCGGTAATAGGTGATCGAGCTTTCGGCGTAGAACGGCAAAGCGTACAGCGAGCCCTTGACCGAGAGCCCTTCGCGCACTGACGGGAACACATCGTCGAGGGCGTAACTGGCCGGCAGGTCCTTCATCGGTTCCAGCCAGCCTTTGGCGCCCCAGAGTGCGGCTTCGTACATGCCAATGGTCAACACATCGAACTGCCCGCCCTGGGTGGCGATGTCGGTGGTCAGGCGTTGGCGCAACACGTTTTCTTCCAGCACCACCCAATTGAGCTTGATCTCCGGATGCTCGGCCTCGAAGGTTTTCGAGAGTTTTTGCATGCGGATCATGTCGCTGTTGTTGACGGTGGCGATGGTCAGGGTCTGGGCGCCAAGGCTGACGCTGCTGAGGGTCATGCAAGTGAGGGCAAGCAGAGCTTTTGCAGTGGGTTGCATCGTGCACTCCTTTTCTGCGTCCGTTGGGAAGCAGAAGGACAGTTATTGTTTTTGTGTCTTCCTGTGCAGGAAGAATGTGTGCTGATTACAGCCCTCAATCGACAGGCTGACAAATCATCCATCGCACTTGAACCGATACTTTTTTGCACTGGCAAAAAAGATCGCAGCTTGCGACAGCTCCTACAGTGATCGGTGTAGGAGCTGCCGCAGGCTGCGATCTTTTGATGTGGCTATCAAGCGTGATTCTGTTCGGTCAGGCGCTGCACCGCGAGGCGTCGATAGTGTGAAGGCGTCATGCCCTTGAGTTGCTGGAAGCGCCGATTGAAGTTGGAAATATTGTTGAACCCCGACTCGAAACACACCTCGGTCACTGGCTTGTCGCCGTCGGCCAGTAGTTCGCAGGATTTGCTGATGCGCAGGCGATTGACGAACTCGATGAAGTTGCGCCCGGTGGCCTGTTTGAATACGCGACTGAAGTAGGTCGGCTTCATGCCCAGATGCTCGGCGACTTCTTCCAGCGTCAGCTCCCGGGCGTAATGGTCGAAGATGAAATCGACGGCGCGGTTGGTGCGGTCGATGTTGTGCTCGTCGGCCAGTTGCGTGTTGGTGGCGCCAGACAGCAACTGATAGTCGTCTGTCGCCGCCAGCAACTCCATCAGAATGAAAAAATGCCCCAGACGAGTGATCCCGCGTGTATCGGCAATTCGCTGCATCAGCGTCATGGCCTGGCGGATCGTGTCTTTGTCACGAAACTCGATGCCGTATTGCGCGCGCTCCAGCAGCGGCGCCAGGGTCTTGAGTTCGGCAAACACCTGGTGCCCGCTGTCGAACAACTCATCGGTGAAGTTCACCAGCATATCGCGCTTTTCCACCACTTCGTCTTCGGCCACCTGGCTGATCCAGTTGTGCGGCAGATTGGGCCCGGTGAGGAACAGCGTTTGCGGATAAAAGTTACCGATGTAGTCGCCGATGAAGACCTTGCCGGAACTGGCGACGATCAGGTGCAGTTCGTATTCCTTGTGAAAGTGCCAGCGCACTAACGGGCAGGGAAAACCATGCTGACGGTAGATGATGGACAACCCGTTATGATCGTCCATCAGCTCGTAGGAGGGATCAGTGATTCTGGTAGCCCGAGTCATGTCCGATACGTTCTGTTGTTATGTCCGGATGCTCATCATGCACGCGCGTCACGGACAGTTCCAGCACCTCAACCCCGGGCCTTGACCAGACCTTTGGCATGGTTGATCTGCTGGCAATATTCCGCCAGCCGCGTGGCACCGACGAAATCGGCATTGATAATGCTGCACTTTGGCGCCCAGCCCGAGTCCGGGCCAAACCATTGATTGAGTTCGTGGGTGATCCGCTTTACGCCGGCCAGTTCGCCATAGCTGGTGGCCGATAACGACCAGAGGCTGCCGGACGGCGGCGGATTGGCCAGTGTTCGTGTGATGTGTTGCTTGAGTTGCTCGGCAGAGGTGATATCTGAACCGCTCCACTCATGACGGATTTTCGGCCAGTACAGGGGCGACCTGAAGTCGGGGTGCGAGTCGCTTGCCAGCACCACTCGTTGTACCGGACTGATCCTTTTAAGTTGTTCAATGGTCAGCTGGCTGTTGTTTCTGGGAATAAGCCGCGAAGCCAGTTCCGTGCTGATGACTTCATGCAAGCCCTTGTAATCGAATAGTTGATTATTGATGCCCTTGAGTTCATGTATGTCCAATACGATGAACTCGTTCGGGTTATCACTGAGGAAGACGTTGAGACTTTTGACAAGTTCGCTCAAGGCACGTCCACGGAACAGTTTCAAGCCATGAAACGTATGGAACTTCTTGATGCCCAGCCAGTGTTCATCGGCATGCAGGCGCACGTCGAAAGCGCGAACGCCTTCGTTAAGTTGCTGAATGAACGGGCCATCCTGGCAGACAAACCAGTTTTTCGCCGGCTGCAGATACGCCGGGTACGAAAAGTCGTAATCCAGCCCGGCGTTATGGGCTCCGGGCCAGACCACTTCGCCCAGGGTCAGTTGGTCGATACCGGGTGCGGACGCCATCCAGTTTTTTAAAGGGTAGTTGCTCATGGTGCATTCCGTTGCAGATAAAGTTTTATTCCGACCAGTCGCATTGTTTGGTCAGTTCGGAAGTTATTCTTTGATGCAAGCGGAAAAAAGTACAAGTCAGCACTCTTTGCAAAGTGTTGGTGCTGCGCTTTCTCAGTTTTGGTTTTATCAACTTTTCTGGTTTTTGGCTTCGATCCACTGCGCCATGTATTGGGTACTTTTGTGCAAGTGGTGACGCAACATGCTGCCAGTAAAGTTGGCGCGCCGTAATGCTGACAAGTTATCGCGGCAATAGTGCAAGCGAGCGATCAGCGCCGGGCCGTGATCAGTCTGCCGATAACGCGCGTTCAACAACGCGACGCCGGCCTGTTGTGCGGCGGTCCAGCGCTGTTGGTCTTCGTGCAGGGCGACCGCGGCATCGGCCAGGGCCTGGGCCGACAGGGCTACTTCACCCGGCCATGACAGCGCACCGCACATGCCTTCGGCACCGATGGGCGTGGTGACATTGGGTGTACCGCAGAGCATCGCATCGACGAGCTTGCCCTTGATTCCCGCACCAAAACGCAAAGGCGCCAGGCAAACCCGGGCTTGCGACATCACTTGCAGCGCATCTTCTGCCCAGTTCATCACATGAAACCCCTGCGCCGCGTTGTGCAGGGCTGTGGCTTTGGGCGGCGTATAGGCACCGTAGATATGCAGTTGAGCGCCGGGCAATTGCTGGCGGATCAGCGGCCAGACGGCGGTCTTCATCCACAGCACGGCGTCCCAGTTGGGCGCGTGACGGAAGTTGCCAATACTCAGAAAGTGCGCGCGCTCTTCAAAGGGAATGAACGAACCGCGCGGGGGTTCGAGCATCAGCGGGCACCAGTGCAGCAGCTCGCCAGGGACTTGAAACTGTTCGACCAGCAACTGGATTTCCACTTCGGAAATCATCAGATTCAGATCGCAGCGGTACAACGCGGCGATTTCCCGTTTGGCCAGATCGGTATCGGCCATCAACTCGAACTCTTCGCGCAGCGCCGGCGCGAACAGTGCGCTGAAGTCCTGGTTGTCCGGATCGTCTTTCAAGCGTTCCTTGAGCCGATGGTGGCGGGCGTGGCGCAGGCTCTGCAGGTCGGAAGTCTCCAGCACCCGCAAGGCATCCGGGCATTGCTTCTCGACGCGCCAGCCGAATTGCTCTTCCATCATGAACTGGTCGAACAGCACGATATCCGGCGCCAGTTCACGGATGAAAACATCGAAGCTGCTGTTGTTGAGTTCGATCGGCACTTCGCGGATGCCCAGTGCCGTCAGATCAGCCTTGTGCTCGCCCGGGCCGGCCGGGCTGCTGAAGGTGATGTCCCAGCCTTGCTGCAGGAACGTCTCGAGGATCTGCATCACATGCCCGCTGGCTGCAGAAGAGCGCGGTTCGGGCCAGACGTAACCGATGACCAGAACTTTGGTGGCGGGGGATGCAGTCATTGACAGGTGTTCCTTGCAGGCAGGCGGCTAAAAATGGCGCGCAATTAGACCACATCTACAGCCGCTGCCGGATCAAGGCCAATCACTGGCCCAGGATGCCCTTGACCTTGTCACGCAATTGATCGATGGAGAACGGTTTGCCGATCACGTGCATGCCGGCAGGTACGTCGATGTTTTCGGCGTAACCGCTGGCGAACAGGACGGGCAGGGTGGCGCGGAGTTCACGTGCCTTGCCGGCCAGTTCACTGCCTGTCATGCCCGGCAGGCCGTAATCGGTCATCATCAAGTCGATACCCTTGCTCTGATCCCCGAGAATATTCAGCGCAGACTCACCGTCGTCCGCCTCCAGCACCCTGAACTCCAGTTCCTCCAGCACATCGACGATGAGCATGCGTACGATGTCGTCGTCTTCTACTACAAGGATGGTGGGCGCTGGGGTGGACATATGGGTGCTCTCAAAAAAAGGAAATCGGAATGGCGACCGGTCGAAAATGCCGGGCTCTTGCATGAGTAAGTGGCGCATGGCCACAAGTTCCCGATTCAACGGAAAAAAGATTAGCTGCTCTTCGCGGCGCAAGGATAACGGTTGGTGCTCGGTAAGCGCAGGAAAATGTAGGAAATTGCTGCCAAAGCAGTCAGAAAAATGGATCCATACGACCGTTTTGGGGCAAACTCCCGGGTTTCGACAGTTCGACAAGGCCGCCCCATGCCCACTCCGTCTTCGATTGATGAAACACGGTTTCGCAAACTCCTGACGCGCAACATCGGATTGCCGCTGGGCGTTGGCGCACTCAGCGCCGTGTTCTTTGTATCCCTGATTACTTATCTGCTGTCGGTGATCCAGTGGGTGGAGCACACCGATCGCGTCATCAATAACGCCAACGAAGCGGTGAAACTCACGGTTGATCTGGAAACCGGCATGCGCGGCTTCCTGCTCAGCGGTGACGAGCATTTCCTCGACCCGTACGAGACCGCCAAGCCGCGGATCAATGTGGCCCTCAACACCTTGCTCGAACTGACCGCCGACAACCCGGTGCAGACCGATCGTCTGCGTCGTTTGCAGGCGTTGCAAATCGAGTGGGCCAACTACGCACAATCGATGATCGATCTGCAGCGCACCAGCGGTGATTACCGGGGTGCGGTCAAGGCCGGGCGCGGCAAGCGCTTGACCGACGAGATCCGCAAGCAATTCGAAGACGTGATCGACATGGAGCAGCAGTTGCGCACCACGCGCAACGAAGAGGTGCGCCGCACCACAATCTGGAGCATCACCCTGTACCTGCTGTTTATCGCCGGGATCAGCGGTTTGCTGGCGTATGTCGGTCGCCGTGATCTGGTTCGTCTGTCTGACAGCTACAGCGCCACTCTCGCCGCGCAACAGGCCAGCGCCGAGCGGCTGGAACGCCAGGCATGGATGCGCAGCGGCCAGACCGAGCTGGCGGAGCAGGTGCTGGGGCAACTGACGCTGAACCTGCTGGGGCGCAATATTCTGCAGTTCTGCGCGCAATACCTCGGCACGGCGGTGGCGGCGCTGTACGTGCGTGAAGAACACGGCGGCCTCAAGCGCGTCGCGTCCTACGGGTTCTCCCGCGAGCAGGAAGAAAAGGATCAGCAGATCTACAGCGGCGAAGGCATCGTCGGCCAGGTGGCCCAGCAGGGGCAACTGATTCGTCTGGATTCGGTCCCGGCCGACTACTTCAAGGTCAGCTCCGGCCTGGGCGCGGGCCTGCCGCGCAGTGTGCTGGTGGTGCCGACCAGTGATGACGACCGGGTCAACGGCGTGATCGAGTTGGGCTTCCTGCGTCCACTCACCGACCGCGATATCGATTTGCTGGAGCTGATTGCCGGCAACATCGGCACCTCGATCGAAGCGGCGCGTTATCGCCAGCGTCTGCAGGAAGTGCTGGCCGAAACCCAGCAGCTCAACGAAGAGTTGCAGGTGCAGCAGGAAGAGCTGAAAACCGCCAACGAAGAGCTCGAAGAACAGTCGCGGATTCTCAAGGAATCCCAGGCGCATCTGGAAACCCAGCAAGTCGAGCTGGAACAGACCAACGAGCAGTTGGCCGAACAGGCGCAAACCCTGGCCGAGCAGCGCGACGCCATGGACCAGAAGAACACCGAACTCAATCAGGCTCAGGTGCAGCTTGAAGAGCGCGCCGAGGAGCTGCAGCGCTCGAGCAAGTACAAGTCCGAATTCCTCGCCAACATGTCCCACGAACTGCGCACGCCGCTGAACAGTTCGCTGATCCTCGCCAAGCTGCTGGCCGAGAATCCGCAGGACAACCTGACGGCCGAGCAGGTCAAGTTCGCCGAGTCGATCTATTCCGCCGGCAACGATCTGCTGAACCTGATCAACGACATTCTCGACATTTCCAAGGTCGAGGCTGGCAAGCTGGAAGTGATCCCGGAAAACACCAGTGTCGCGCGGCTGGCCGACGGCCTGCGCAGCGTGTTCGAGCCGCTGGCGGCGGACAAGCAATTGACCTTCAGCGTCGAGTTGCAGCCGGATGCGCCGATCATGCTGTACACCGACCGCCAGCGCCTGGAGCAGGTGATCAAGAACCTGCTGTCCAACGCCGTGAAGTTCACCGAGCACGGCGCGGTCAGCCTGACCATCGCCGGCCAGCCAGACGAGCGCATTGCCTTCATCGTGCGCGATTCGGGGATCGGTATCGCCGCGGATCAGCAGGAAAGCATCTTCGAAGCGTTCCGCCAGGCTGACGGCACCACCAACCGCAAGTACGGTGGCACTGGCCTTGGTCTGTCGATTTCGCGGGATCTGGCGGCCTTGCTCGGCGGCTCGATCAGCGTCAGCAGCGCGCCGGGGCAGGGCAGTGTGTTCACCCTGGTGTTGCCACAGCAATACAGCGAGCCGGGCGACACACCGTCCGCGCCGTTGTCCTTTACGCCGCCGCCAGTATCGAGCCCGGCCCCGGTGGCGCCGCCGTCGATTGCGCTGTCGCCCATGGCCCCGGTGCACATCCCGCGCTTTGCCGACGACCGTGGCAAGGCACCGTTCGCCACGCGCTGCATTCTGGTGGTGGAGGACGAGCCGAATTTCGCCCACATTCTTTACGATCTGGCCCACGAACTGGGTTACCAGTGCCTGGTGGCTCACGGTGCCGACGAAGGTTACGACCTGGCTCGCGAATTCGTACCGGATGCGATCCTGCTCGACATGCGTCTGCCGGACCATTCCGGGCTGACCGTGCTGCAACGCCTGAAAGAACATGCCGGAACCCGGCACATCCCGGTGCATGTGATCTCGGTCGAGGACCGCGTTGAAGCGGCGATGCACATGGGCGCGATCGGTTATGCGGTCAAGCCGACCACCCGTGAAGAGCTCAAGGACGTGTTCGCCCGTCTCGAAGCCAAGCTGACCCAGAAAGTCAAACGCGTGCTGCTGGTCGAAGATGACGATCTGCAGCGCGAAAGCATTGCCCGCCTGATCGGTGACGATGACATCGAGATCACGGCCGTCGGTCTGGCGCAGGATGCGCTGGAGAAACTGCGTACCACGATCTACGACTGCATGGTGATCGACCTGAAGTTGCCGGACATGCTCGGCAACGATCTGCTCAAGCGCATGTCCACCGAGGACATCTGCTCGTTCCCGCCAGTAATCGTCTACACCGGGCGCAATCTGACCCGCGATGAAGAAGCCGAGCTGCGCAAGTATTCGCGTTCGATCATCATCAAGGGCGCGCGCTCGCCGGAACGCCTGCTGGATGAGGTCACACTCTTTCTGCACAAAGTCGAATCGCAGTTGTCCCATGAACGGCAGAAGATGCTCAAGACCGCCCGCAGCCGCGACAAGGTCTTCGAAGGCCGCAAGGTGTTGCTGGTGGACGACGACGTACGCAACATCTTCGCCTTGACCAGTGCGCTGGAACACAAAGGTGCAGTCGTGGTGATCGGCCGTAATGGTCGCGAAGCGATTGATAAGTTGAATGAAGTCGAGGACATCGATCTGGTGCTGATGGACGTGATGATGCCGGAGATGGATGGCTTTGAAGCCACCATTGAAATCCGCAAGGATCCGCGCTGGCGCAAACTGCCGATCATTGCGGTGACGGCCAAGGCCATGAAAGATGATCAGGAGCGCTGCCTGCAGGCGGGCGCCAACGATTACCTGGCCAAGCCCATCGACCTGGATCGCCTGTTCTCGTTGATTCGCGTGTGGTTACCGAAGATGGAACGCATTTAGTGGACAGCAGTCACTCCGTGGAGCGCAACAGCGAAATCGAATTACGCTTGTTGATTGAGGCGATCTACCTCAAGTACAGCTACGATTTTCGTGATTACTCGGGCGCTTCGATCAAGCGCCGGGTGCAGCACGCCTTGAGCCAGTTCGAGTGCGCGACGATCTCGGCGTTGCAGGAGAAAGTGCTGCACGATCCGACTGCGTTCATGCAGCTGCTGCAATTGCTGACGATCCCGGTCAGCGAGATGTTTCGCGATCCGTCGCACTTTCTGGCGATCCGCCAGGAAGTGGTGCCGCTGCTGCGGACCTATCCGTCGCTGAAGATCTGGATCGCCGGGTGCAGCACCGGTGAGGAGGTCTATTCGATGGCGATTCTGCTGCGCGAGGAAGGCCTGCTCGAGCGTACGATCATCTACGCCACCGACATCAACCCGCGCTCGCTGGACAAGGCCAAGCAGGGGATTTTCTCGATGGAGAACGTGCGCGCCTACACCGCCAATTATCAGCAGGCCGGCGGCCAGCGCTCCTTCGCCGATTACTATACCGCCGCCTACGGCTATGCGATTTTCGACAAGAGCCTGTGTGAGAACGTGACGTTTGCCGACCACAGCCTGGCAACCGACAGTGTGTTCTCCGAAACTCAATTGATTTCCTGCCGCAACGTACTGATTTACTTCAACAAGAAACTTCAGGACCGTGCCTTCGGTCTGTTTCATGAATCGCTGTGCCACCGAGGCTTTCTGGTGCTGGGCAGCAAGGAAACGCTGGATTTTTCCGGCTACTCGAATCAGTTCGAGCCGCTGGTCAAACAAGAACGGATCTACCGCAAATTATGAACGATGCCTTGGATTTGCCTCGTGTCGAGGCCATCGTGGTCGGCGCTTCGGCTGGTGGGGTCGAGGCCCTGCTGACCCTGCTCGCGCCGCTGCGCCAAGGCTATGTGCTGCCAATCATTGTCGTGTTGCACCTGCCGGAAGAGCGCCGCAGCCAGTTGGCCGAAGTCTTCGCCCGACGGTTGATGCTGCCGGTGGAAGAGGCGACCGACAAACAGGACATCGCTCCCGGTACGGTTTACTTCGCGACACCCGGTTACCACCTGTCGGTTGAGCAGGATCGCAGTCTGTCGCTGAGTCTTGAAGACCGCGTGCACCATTCCCGGCCAGCCATTGATTACCTGTTTGAATCCGCCGCTGATGCTTACGGCGCAACCCTGGCTGCCGTGTTGCTGACCGGTGCCAATCACGATGGTGCTCGCGGTCTGGCGCAAGTCAAACGGCGCGGCGGACTGACCATTGTTCAAGACCCGCAGGACGCGCAGGTCGCCACCATGCCTCTGGCTGCGCTGAAGATTCAGCAGCCTGACCATGTCCTACCCATTCACGGCATCGGCCGTCTGCTTGTCGAGCTGGAACGAATCGCATGCTGAGTAATATCCAGGCCAAATTGCTGATCGTCGACGATCTGCCGGAGAACCTGCTGGCCCTCGAAGCGCTGATCAAGCGCGAGGACCGCACGGTGTACAAGGCGCTGTCGGCGGACGAAGCACTTTCGCTGCTGCTGCAACACGAGTTCGCCATGGCCATCCTCGATGTACAGATGCCGGGCATGAACGGCTTTGAACTCGCCGAGTTGATGCGCGGCACCGAGAAAACCAAAAACATCCCGATCATTTTCGTCAGCGCCGCCGGCCGCGAACTCAATTACGCGTTCAAGGGCTACGAGAGCGGGGCGGTGGACTTCCTGCACAAGCCGCTGGACATTCACGCGGTGAAGAGCAAGGTCAACGTGTTCGTCGACCTGTACCGCCAGAGCAAGGCCATGAAGCAACAGGTCGAAGCCCTGGAGCAGGCGCGCCGCGAGCAGGAAGCGCTGCTGCAACAGCTGCAGAGCACTCAGTTGGAACTGGAGCAGGCGGTGCGTATGCGCGATGACTTCATGTCAATCGTCGCCCACGAAGTCCGCACGCCGCTCAATGGCCTGATACTCGAAACCCAATTGCGCAAGATGCACCTGGCCCGGGACAACGCTGCGGCGTTCACCCTCGACAAGATGCACGCGATGGTCGATCGCGACGAGCGCCAGATCAAAAGCCTGATCCGTCTGATCGAAGACATGCTCGACGTCTCGCGGATTCGTACCGGCAAGTTGTCGATCCGTCCGGAGCGTTTCGATCTGGTGCAACTGGTGAGCAACCTGCTGCAGAATTTCGCCCAGCAGATAGAAGCCGCCGAGACCGAAGTGTCGTTCACTGCGTCCGGGCCGGTGGAAGGTTATTGGGACGAGTTCCGCATCGAGCAAGTGGTCTCCAACCTGCTGACCAATGCTCTGCGTTACGGAGGTCGCAGCCCGATCCAGGTGCGGGTGTACCGTGAAGGTGATGAGGCGCGGGTCGAAGTTCAGGACCGCGGCATCGGCATCAGTGAAGAGAATCAGAAGCGTATTTTTCAACAGTTCGAACGGGTTTCCGCCAAGACGGTAGTGGCTGGTCTCGGGCTGGGTCTGTTCATTTCCGAGCAGATCGTCGCCGCCCATGGCGGTTCCATCGTCGTCGAGAGTCAAATCAACGAAGGCGCCCTGTTTCGCGTTTGTCTGCCAATCCAGGAAAACGGCATATCCGACGCAACCTCTGAGTGACCGCACGGTCGTATCAGCAGCTATTGACCGAACAAAGGCTTCCCATGAGCGTAGATGCACAAGATGTAGTACTCGTCGTCGAGGACGAACCGGTTATCTTGATGGTGCTGACAGACTATCTGTCGGGGCAGGGTTACCGCGTGTTGCAGGCCGAAAACGGCGAGCAGGCGTTCGAGATTCTCGCGAGCAAACCGCATCTGGACATGCTGATCACTGACTTCCGCCTGCCGGGCGGGATCTCCGGCGTGCAGATCGCCGAGCCGGCAGTCAAGCTGCGTCCGGACCTGAAAGTGATCTTCATCAGCGGCTACCCGCAGGAAATCCGCGAGACCGGCAGCCCGATCACCAGCAAGGCGCCGATCCTGGAAAAACCGTTCGATCTGGACGTGTTGCAGGAAAAGATTCAGGAATTGCTGGCCTGATCAAAAACACTGAAATGCCCCTGTAGGAGCTGCCGCAGGSTGCGATCTTTTGATCTTKKTTTTTTAAATCAAAAAAATCG
>NZ_JABULD010000454.1:0-3637 GCF_014060985.1 Pseudomonas sp. MD195_PC81_125 | reverse complement strand
GCACCGTTGCCTGGCCACACCCTGCGTCAGGTGCTGCAGGGCATTACCGCCCCGGCGGTACGTCAGGCGTTGATCGAACGCTTCGGCAAATTCATGGCGCAATTGCATGAGAAAGGCGTGTACTTCCGCTCGCTGCACCTGGGCAACGTACTGGTACTGGAGGATGGCGAGTTCGGCTTGATTGATCTGGCCGACCTGCGCATCTACCCGACCCCGCTCAGCCTTTCGATGCGTCAACGCAATTTGCGTCATATGCAACGTTACACTGTCGACAAACGCTGGCTGTTCGAGGATCACCTCGATGCCCTGCTCCAGGGATACGCTGTGACGGCGTCCAAATCCGCAGTTGAAAATCTGCACAGGCAAGTGCTGGCCGGCAACACCCCGGCCCGAGTTCAGTGATGATCGAAACCAATCCTCTTATTGCGCTGGCAGCCTACCTGCTGGCCATCGTCACCTCCGCCCTGCTGTTGCGCGCGGTGCCGAAAATTGCCCGGCACCTGCAGCATTCCGGCGAAAGCCGCTATGCCAGCATCGACGGTCTGCGCGGCTATCTGGCGTTTGGTGTATTCGTGCACCATTCGATCATTACCTGGATCTTCTTGCGCACCGGCGTGATCGACTTCCCCCCGAGCAACTTCTATTCGATGCTGGGCCAGGGCAGCGTCGCGCTGTTCTTCATGATCACCGGGTTCCTGTTCTGGAGCCGCTTGCTCGCGCAGGGCCGCAACCACGACTGGCTGGCATTCGGCGTTTCGCGGGTTTTCCGCCTGTACCCGCTGTACCTGCCATTGATGCTGCTGGTGTTCGTCTCGATCTTCCACTTGCAGAGCTGGCAATTGAAAGAGCCGGGGCTGGAACTGTTCAAGCAGGTGCTTGCGTGGCTGACGTTCGACCGCCCGGACATCAACCAGTACCGACACTCCGGCATGCTGATATCCAACGTCACCTGGACGCTGGCCTATGAAGTGTTTTTCTACCTGGCACTGCCATTGGCCGGACTGGTGTTCATCTACCGCGGCAACTGGTTGCAAGTGGTGCTGTGCCTGATCGGCATCTACGCGCTGTACCAGATCATCGGTTGGGAGCATTCGCTGAAAAAGCACTTTCTGGCGAGTTTCCTCGGCGGTATCGCCGCCGCGTACTGGATTCGCCGCCCGGCGCTCGTGGCATGGAGCCAGTCACGCCTGGCGAGCATCATCGCCGTGCTCGCGCTGGTGGTTGCGTTCACCGCGTTCAGTCGGGCGTTCAAGACTGCGCCGCTGTTTTTGCTGACGCTGTTTTTCGTGATCGTGGCGTCCGGCAACAACCTGTTCGGCGCGCTGAAACCACGCAGCATTCGCTGGCTCGGCGAAATCAGCTACAGCACTTACCTGCTGCACGGTTTCGTCCTGTGGCTGATGGTGCAACGGCTGCCGCTGCTGCTGGATATCGATGCGCGGGAAGCTTCGGTGTACCTGCCCCTGGTGGCGGTCTGCACGTGCCTGCTGATTCTGATCAGCAGCGTGACCTTCCTCTATATCGAGCAACCGGGCATGGCTGCCGGCAAGAAGGTTGTGCATTGGTTGCGCCAGCGCCAGAAGGGCGAAAAGGGCCTGCCGGAGAAAGTCGCTCGCTGAGTGTGAGCGACCAGGACCTCAGTCCTTTTCCAGCGGAGAAAAGAGCAAGCGCCCCAAGCCGCGCCAGGTCTTCTTGTTCCAGGCCTTGAACGGGATCTGCGCCAGCAGTTCGCGGGCCAGCTTGCGATTGCGGTTGGCGGTCTTGAGGAACATTGAGTTCAGCGCCTTGAAACGTACTTCGTCATACAGCGGATGATCGCTGAACAGCGCATAGGTGCGCAGAATGTTCTCGATCATGAAGCGATGGTTCTTGTACGAGTTGGTAGCGTGCTTGCGGTAGCGCGCCATCACCACGTTCAAACCGTCGATGAAGTAGCCGGCGCGGGTCACTTTCAGCTCGATGTACAGGTCCTCAAGGCGAATCGTCGGATCGAAGCCACCCACCTTGTCCAGCGCCTCACGACGGATCATCAGCGTCGGTGCCGGTGGATACGGCTTGCGCTCAAGGAACATATCGTCGAAATCCAGACGGCGGAACGGCACGTCACGGCGCTGACGCTTCTCCGGGTAGAGGCTGCCATCGGCGTGCATCAATTCGATGTTGCCGGCGCAGATCCCGACTTCGGGCTTGCAGTCCATGTACGCCACCTGGGTGGCGATTCTCTCCGGGTACATGATGTCGTCGGAGCCGAACGGCACGATCAGGCTGCCCTTGGCACGAGCGATGGCGCCGTTGAGGGTGTTGGTCAGGCCCTGATTCTGCTGCACACGAAAATCGAAACCGTACTGCGCCTGCAACGCGCTGATGCGCTCGACACTGTCGTCCTTCGAACCGTCATCGACCACCAGCAGCTCAATGTTCTTGTAGGTCTGATTGAGGACGCTGAGGATGCTTTCCTCGATGTACGGGCCGTGGTTGTACGAGGCGATGATCACCGTGACGAGGGCGTTGGCTTCGCTCATGACTTGTTCTTCGCTCACGGCTGCTCCTTGCGGGCCTGCTCGAGGCCAGAGTCGATCAGGTCCAGGTATTGCTGACGGAACACCTCGATGTCGTGTTGTTCCTGCAGGTAGCGATAAGCCTGCTCGCCCTTGGCCTTGAGTTCTTCATCCGATAGCGCGAGATAGTTGTCCAGCGCGGCGACCAGACTCGGTACATCCTTGGGTGTAATCGCCAAGCCACCGGCGCCTTCGATCAGCGGCAACATGGCCGGCACATTCGAGGCGATCACCGGCAGGTGTCCGCTCATGCCTTCGAGCAAGGCCAGGCCGAGGCCTTCGGCCAGCGAGGGCATGGTCCAGATGTCGAACGCACGCACGTATTGCAGGGCGTTTTCCTTGAACCCCAGCAGATGCGCACGGCCGCTCAAGCCCAGTTGCTCAATCTCCGCCGCCAGCGGCGCTTGCAGGCGTCCGGCACCGATAATTGCCAATTGAGTGTTCGGGTATTTGTCTTTCAGTGCGGCGAAAGCTTGCAACAGATAGGTGTGGCCCTTGACCGACACCAGCCGCCCCAGCGCGCCAATCAAACGCACATTCGGGTCGAGGCCCAACAACTCGCGGGCTTTGTCGCGGCTGTGCTGCAAGCCTTCGGCCTGCTCGATGTCGATGGCATTGGTAATGGCGTAGGTGTTCTGGTCGGTGAAGCCGCAATCGCAATCGAGCAGGTACTGTTTGACCGCCGGCGAAACGCCGACAAAGCGCCAGTGCCGATCGATCAGGCGCTGGGTCTGATGACGTCGGTAAAAGCGGTCGTATTCGCCGAAACCGTGGGAGATGCCAATGCACAGCGGCACCTTCAACCAGCGGTTGAGCGCCAGCATCATGTTCACCGGCTTGAAGCGGTTGCAGATCACCACATCGAACTTTTCTCGACGGCAGAACTTATACAGCTGCCACATCGCCCGCAGGCGCATGCCTTTGAGCGACTTGTCGGAAAACTCGAAGTACACCGAACGGTCAGCCCGGCTCACCGGCTCGCCCGGCCCCGGTTTGCCGCGCAGGAACGCCGCCGTGACTTCATAGCGATCAGCCGGTAACGCCTTGACGATCTGCTCGGCCAGGTCGGCGAAATCATG
>NZ_JABULD010000126.1:0-46625 GCF_014060985.1 Pseudomonas sp. MD195_PC81_125 | reverse complement strand
GGTATTGCATGCGCTGCAGAAAACTGTGGGAGCTGGCTTGCCAGCGATGGGGCCGGATCGGTCAACACAGAACTGACTGGCATCCCCGACCCACAGCCTTATAATGCCCGCCTTTGTACATCAGCAGGCTGTCCCACCTTGGCAAACATAGATAATCCGGCCGCCGAAATGGCACCCGAAGGCTTTTACCGCGTGGCACTGGGCGTCGAGTACAAAGGCTCGCGCTACAGCGGCTGGCAGCGTCAGTTGACCGGCGTGGCCACGGTGCAGGAAGAGCTTGAAAAAGCCTTGTCGAAAGTCGCCAATTCGCCGATTTCGCTGCAGTGCGCCGGTCGCACCGATGCCGGGGTGCATGCGTGCGGGCAGGTGGTGCATTTCGACACGCCGGTCGATCGTTCGCTGAAAGCCTGGGTGATGGGCGCCAATATCAATCTGCCCCACGACATCAGTGTCAGTTGGGCGCGGGTGATGCCGGCGCATTTTCATGCGCGGTTCAAAGCCATCGCCCGACGTTACCGCTATGTGATCTACAACGATCAGATTCGTCCGGCGCATCTCAATGAAGAGATCACCTGGAACCATCGCCCGCTCGACGTCGAGCGCATGGCGCAAGCTGCGCAATATCTGATCGGCACCCACGACTTCAGTGCGTTCCGTGCCGGTCAGTGCCAGGCCAAGTCGCCGATCAAGAAGATGCATCACCTGCGCGTGACCCGGCACGGCAAGATGATCGTGCTCGATATCCGTGCCAATGCGTTCCTGCACCACATGGTGCGCAACATTGCCGGTGTGCTGATGACCATCGGTGCCGGCGAGCGCCCGGTGGAGTGGATGAAGGAAGTGTTGGAGAGCCGAGAGCGGCGCTCCGGTGGCGTGACAGCGCATCCGTATGGGTTGTATCTGGTGCAGGTTGAGTATCACGACGAGTTCCCGTTGCCCGAGCGTTTCATCGGGCCACATTTCCTTACGGGTTTCTCGGACCTTGACGGCTGACGCCTCCCGACGCTTTTGTTACCATCCGGGACTTTCCCGGTTTTTACCTTGAGGTTTTTATCGACATGTCAGCCGTTCGCAGCAAGATTTGCGGGATTACCCGCATAGAGGATGCGTTGGCAGCGGTCGAGGCCGGGGCCGATGCCATCGGTTTCGTGTTTTTATGCAAAAAGTCCGCGCGCAGTGAGCGTGCAGCAGGCAAGGGCGATCATTCAGGCTTTGCCGCCCTTCGTGACGACGGTGGGCTTGTTCGTCAACGCCAGTCGCTGTGAATTGGGGGAAATCCTCGATGCCGTGCCGCTGGATCTGTTGCAGTTCCATGGCGACGAGACCGCTGAAGAGTGCGAAGGCTGGCATCGTCCGTACATCAAGGCATTGCGGGTCAAGGCCGGCGACGACATCGCGGCTGCCGTCGATGCCTATCTGAGTGCCAATGGCGTGCTGCTCGACACCTACGTCGAAGGCGTGCCTGGCGGAACCGGTGAGGCGTTCGACTGGTCATTGATTCCGCAGCAGTTGAGCAAGCCGCTGATCCTGGCGGGTGGCCTGACCCCGGAAAACGTCGCCGACGCCGTGGCCCGGGTCAAACCGTACGCCGTCGATGTCAGCGGCGGGGGTAGAGGCGAGCAAGGGCATCAAGGATCCTGCGAAGATCCGCGCGTTCATCAATGCCGTACGCAGCAGCTCGCAGGGAGCGTCTACTTCGATGTGACGGCTGGCAGTCTGCCGCCGTCCATCAATGCACTTGCACAAAGCAGGCGAGGCTGAGGGTTTCTGGAGGTGCACGCAGGTCATGTTTCGCGCTGACCGCGGCGTTCCACGAACCATCGCCACACACATGAATTTAGCTGAAGGGCATACGCGGGGCTGCGAACCAGAGCGTTCGGGCCGCCGGTACTGGAGAAAGAAAGCATGAGCAACTGGTTGGTAGACAAACTGATCCCTTCGATCATGCGGTCGGAGGTCAAGAAGAGCTCGGTGCCCGAAGGTCTGTGGCACAAATGCCCGTCCTGCGAGGCTGTGCTGTATCGTCCTGAGCTGGAAAAGACCCTGGATGTTTGCCCCAAGTGCAACCACCACATGCGCATCGGCGCACGGGCGCGTATCGACATCTTCCTGGATGCCGAAGGTCGCAACGAGCTGGGTGCCGATCTGGAGCCGGTTGACCGTCTGAAGTTCCGTGATGGCAAGAAGTACAAGGACCGTCTGGTTGCTGCACAGAAGCAGACCGGCGAAAAGGACGCGCTGATCTCCGTCAGCGGTACCTTGCTGGGCATGCCGGTGGTGGTGTCGGCGTTCGAATTCAACTTCATGGGCGGTTCCATGGGTGCCATCGTCGGTGAGCGCTTCGTGCGCGCCGCCAACTACGCCCTGGAAAACCGTTGCCCGATGATCTGCTTCGCCGCCTCCGGTGGTGCGCGCATGCAGGAAGCGCTGATCTCGCTGATGCAAATGGCCAAGACATCGGCCGTACTGGCGCGCCTGCGTGAAGAAGGCATTCCGTTCATCTCGGTGCTGACCGATCCGGTCTACGGCGGTGTTTCTGCCAGTCTGGCGATGCTCGGCGACGTGATCGTCGGTGAGCCAAAAGCCCTGATCGGCTTCGCCGGTCCGCGCGTGATCGAGCAGACCGTGCGGGAAAAACTGCCGGAAGGCTTCCAGCGCAGCGAGTTCCTGCTGGAGCATGGCGCAATCGACTTGATCATCGATCGTCGTGAACTGCGTCCACGTCTGGGCAATCTGCTGGCGCAGCTGACCGGTCAGCCGACACCGACCTACGTCGCCGCTCCTGTCGAGCCAATCGTCGTTCCACCGGTGCCTGCCAACGTATGACCGAACGTACCCTTGGCGAGTGGCTCGCCTACCTTGAACAGTTGCATCCATCGGCCATCGACATGGGGCTGGAGCGTTCGCAACAGGTAGCGTCCCGCATGGGACTGGGCCAGCCGGCGCCTCGGGTGATCACGGTCACCGGCACCAACGGCAAGGGTTCAACCTGCGCTTTCATGGCTTCATTGCTACGGGCGCAGGGCCTGAGCGTAGGTGTCTACAATTCTCCGCACCTGCTGCGTTACAACGAGCGGGTGCAGCTAAATGGCGTCGAAGCCACTGACGCACAGCTGTGCGAGGCCTTCGCTGCAGTCGAGGCCGGGCGAGGCGACACTTCCCTGACTTACTTCGAAATGGGCACCCTGGCGGCGTTCTGGCTGTTTCAACAGGCAAAACTTGACGCTGTGGTGCTGGAAGTCGGTCTGGGCGGGCGTCTGGATACGGTCAATGTGGTGGATGCCGATATCGCGCTGGTCACCAGCATTGGCGTTGATCATGCCGAATACCTGGGTAACACCCGTGAATCCGTGGCATTCGAGAAGGCCGGGATTTTCCGTCAGGGCAAACCTGCCTTGTGTGGTGATCTGAATCCTCCGCAGCCGTTGCTCGACAAGGCGCGCGAATTGGCGTGTCCGTTTTTCCTGCGTGGGCGTGATTTCGACCTGGGTATCACTGATCAGCATTGGCAATGGCGCGGTATCGATGCGCAAGGCCTGCAGGTCGAACTGCATGATCTGCCGTTGCTGGATCTGCCGATGGAAAACGCCGCGCTGGCCTTGCAGGCGTATCTGCTGCTCGGTCTGCCGTGGCATGCGTCGCAGATCGTTGCAGCCTTGCAGGCGACTCGCGTGGTCGGGCGTCTGGATCGTCGCTCCTTTGACTTCAATGGCAAGCGCTTGAACCTGCTGCTGGATGTGGGACACAACCCGCACGCGGCGGAGTATCTGGTGCGGCGTCTGGCCAGTCGGCCACTGGCGGGCAAACGTCTGGCGGTGTTCGGCTTGCTGGCCGACAAGGATCTGGATGGTGTTGTCGGCGAATTGAATGCTAGTGTCCAGCATTGGGCGGTCGCGCCGCTGGATTCGCCGCGTTCGCGCCCGGTCAGCGAATTGCACGCCGGGTTACAGAACCTTGGCGCATCCGTCACGTCCTATGACAGTGTTGCGGCGGCGCTGGAAGGGCAGTGCGCAGTGGCCACCAGTGACGACGAGATTCTGTTGTTCGGATCATTTTATTGTGTCGCCGAGGCCCTTGAATGGCTGGCCCGGCGCTCCACGGAGGAAGCGGCAAATGGCTTTGCTGGATAAAGCGTACAAGCAGCGCATGGTTGGTGCCCTGGTGCTGGTGGCACTGGCGGTGATTTTCCTGCCGATGCTGTTTTCCCGTCAGGACGAGCAACGTCAAGTGACGGTCGAGGCGCCATCCGCACCGCAAGCGCCGGCTGTGCCGCAAGTGCAGCTCGAGCCGGTGGCCGTGCCTGAGCCGCAAGCACTGCCGCAGGAGCCGGTACCGAGCGACGACGAAGTGGCCGAGCAATCGGCGCCGTCGATGCCGATTGCCGCAGCACCGGCACCCGCGCCGACCCCGGCTCCGGCTCCGGCAGCCAAACCGGTTGCGCCTGCGCCCGTTGCCAAGCCTGCTGCGGCGCCGGCTCAGCCGATTGCTGCGGCTGCGGCCAAGCCTGATACCACGCAAAGCCGGGTCGATGCCAACGGTCTGTCGGTCAGCTGGTCGGTGCAACTGGCCAGCCTGTCGAGCCGTGAGGGCGCGGAATCGCTGCAGAAAACCCTGCGCAGCCAAGGCTACAACGCTTACATCCGTTCTGCCGATGGCAAGAATCGGGTGTTCGTCGGGCCGCTGATCGAACGTGCCGAGGCTGATCGTCTGCGGGATGTGTTGAGCCGTCAGCAGAACCTCAAGGGTTTTGTCGTGCGCTTTCAGCCCGAGCGCGGCTAGGATCTATCGATTCGATTGAAATGCACTGAAAATCGCAGCTTACCGACAGCGGTGCGCTCTGCTAAAATGCGCCGCCTTATCCGTCTGTAGGCTGCACTGTGCCATTTACCCTGGTTGACTGGGCGATCGTTGCAATCATCGCCATCTCCGCTTTGATCAGTTTGAGCCGCGGCTTCGTCAAGGAAGCATTATCGCTGGTGACCTGGATCATCGCAGGAGCGGTTGCCTGGATGTTCGGTGGCTCACTGTCCGAGTACCTCGCCGGATACATCGAAACCCCATCGGCTCGCGTGATCGCGGGCTGTGCCATCATGTTTGTCGCCACACTGATCGTGGGCGCAATGATCAATTATCTTATCGGCGAGTTGGTGCGCGTGACCGGGTTGTCCGGCACCGACCGATTCCTGGGCATGGCCTTCGGCGCGGCGCGTGGCGTGTTGCTGGTGGTCGTGGCAGTCGGGCTGTTGAGCCTGGGGCCGGTACAGCAGGACGGGTGGTGGAAAGAATCACAGCTCGTGCCAAAGTTTCTATTGGTCGCCGACTGGTCCAAAAACCTGATTCTCGGGTGGAGCAGTCAGTGGCTTGCCAGCGGAATCAGCGTACCCGCTGATATTCCGTTCAAGGAGCAGCTCTTGCCGTCGGCCAAAACGCCACAGTGAGTGTTGTTCAGTTCAGATCCATTAAGTAGGGGTTGCGTCGCATGTGTGGCATCGTCGGTATCGTCGGTAAGTCGAACGTCAATCAGGCGCTGTATGACGCGCTAACCGTGCTCCAGCACCGCGGCCAGGACGCTGCCGGTATCGTGACCAGCCATGATGGCCGGTTGTTCTTGCGCAAGGACAATGGTCTGGTGCGTGACGTGTTTCAGCAGCGTCACATGCAGCGCCTGGTCGGCCACATGGGTATCGGCCACGTGCGTTACCCGACCGCCGGCAGCTCGACCTCGGCCGAAGCGCAGCCGTTTTACGTCAACTCGCCTTACGGCATCACCCTGGCGCACAACGGCAACCTGACCAACGTTGAACAGTTGGCCAAGGAAATCTACGAATCCGACCTGCGTCACGTCAACACCAGTTCCGACTCGGAAGTGCTGCTCAACGTGTTCGCCCACGAGCTGGCCCAGCGCGGCAAGCTGCAGCCGACCGAAGAAGATGTGTTTGCCGCCGTGACCGACGTGCACAACCGTTGCGTCGGCGGTTACGCCGTGGTGGCAATGATCACCGGTTACGGCATCGTCGGTTTCCGGGACCCGCACGGCATTCGTCCGATCGTGTTCGGCCAGCGTCACACCGACGAAGGCGTCGAGTACATGATCGCTTCCGAAAGCGTTTCGCTGGACGTACTCGGTTTCACCCTGATCCGCGACCTGGCCCCGGGCGAAGCGGTCTACATCACTGAAGACGGCAAGCTGCACACCCGTCAGTGCGCGACCAACCCGTCCCTGACCCCGTGCATCTTCGAACACGTTTACCTGGCGCGTCCGGATTCGATCATCGACGGCGTGTCGGTGTACAAGGCGCGTCTGCGCATGGGTGAGAAACTCGCCGAGAAGATCCTGCGCGAGCGTCCAGAGCACGACATCGACGTGGTCATCCCGATTCCGGACACCAGCCGCACCGCCGCGCTGGAGCTGGCGAACCATCTGGGCGTGAAATTCCGCGAAGGTTTCGTCAAGAACCGTTACATCGGCCGGACCTTCATCATGCCGGGCCAGGCGGCGCGCAAGAAATCGGTTCGCCAGAAGCTCAACGCGATCGAACTGGAATTCCGCGGCAAGAACGTGATGCTGGTCGACGACTCGATCGTGCGCGGCACCACCTGCAAGCAGATCATTCAGATGGCCCGCGAAGCCGGCGCGAAAAACGTCTACTTCTGCTCGGCGGCCCCGGCGGTACGCTTCCCGAACGTTTACGGCATCGACATGCCGAGCGCTCACGAACTGATCGCACACAACCGTTCGACGCAGGACGTGGCGGATCTGATCGGCGCAGACTGGCTGATCTATCAGGACTTGCCTGACTTGATCGAGGCGGTCGGTGGCGGCAAGATCAAGATCGAGCATTTCGATTGCGCAGTCTTCGATGGCAAGTACGTCACCGGCGACGTCGACGAGGCTTACCTGGACAAGATCGAGCAGGCCCGCAACGATGCCTCCAAGGTCAAGACCCAGGCGGTCAGTGCGATCATCGATCTGTACAACAACTGAGTTTCTACCGGCCCTGAGGGGCCGGTTTTGTATCTGGCAAAAGACTTTCATTTATTCAGAACAGGGCAAGGAGTGACAGCATGAGTCAGGAATGGGATGCCGGTCGGCTGGACAGCGACCTCGAAGGCGTAGCGTTCGATACCCTGGCCGTACGTGCCGGTCAGCACCGTACGCCGGAAGGCGAACACGGTGATCCGATGTTCTTCACTTCCAGCTATGTGTTCCGTACCGCCGCCGACGCGGCCGCGCGCTTTGCCGGGGAAGTGCCGGGCAACGTTTACTCGCGCTACACCAACCCGACCGTGCGCGCGTTCGAAGAGCGCATTGCCGCGCTGGAAGGTGCCGAGCAAGCGGTCGCCACTGCCACGGGCATGGCCGCGATCATGGCGGTGGTGATGAGCCTGTGCAGCGCCGGCGATCATGTGCTGGTGTCGCGCAGCGTATTCGGTTCGACCATCAGCCTGTTCGAAAAGTACTTCAAGCGTTTCGGCGTGGAAGTCGATTACGTGCCGCTGGCCGATCTGTCGGGTTGGGAGGCGGCGATCAAACCGAACACCAAGCTGTTGTTCGTCGAATCGCCGTCCAATCCGCTGGCTGAACTGGTCGATATCAGCGCGCTCGCGGAAATCGCTCACGCCAAAGGCGCGATGCTGGTGGTCGACAACTGCTTCTGCACGCCTGCCTTGCAGCAACCGCTGAAGCTCGGTGCAGACATCGTCGTGCATTCGGCAACCAAGTTCATCGACGGCCAGGGCCGTTGCATGGGCGGGGTGGTGGCCGGTCGCAGCGAGCAGATGAAAGAAGTTGTCGGTTTCCTGCGCACCGCCGGGCCGACCCTCAGCCCGTTCAATGCGTGGATCTTCCTCAAGGGCCTGGAAACCCTGAACCTGCGGATGAAGGCGCACTGCGCCAACGCTCAGCAACTCGCCGAGTGGCTGGAGCAGCAGGACGGTATCGAGAAAGTCCATTACGCCGGGCTCAAGAGCCATCCGCAGCACGAACTGGCCCAGCGTCAGCAGAAGGGCTTCGGTGCGGTGGTGAGTTTCGAGGTCAAGGGCGGCAAAGAGGGCGCATGGCGCTTTATCGACGCCACCCGCTTGATCTCGATCACTGCCAACCTTGGTGACAGCAAAACCACCATCACCCATCCGAGCACCACCTCCCACGGCCGTCTGGCGCCGCAGGAGCGTGAGGCGGCGGGGATTCGTGACAGCCTGATCCGCATTGCGGTCGGTCTGGAAGACGTGGCGGACCTGCAGGCCGACCTGTCGCGCGGTCTGGCGGCGTTGTGATCGAGTTGTCGACGCCGACGGCGGGTACCCATGGCCGCGTGGCGCTGGTCACCGGAGCCGCGCGTGGCATCGGTCTGGGCATCGCGGCCTGGCTGATCAGCGAAGGCTGGCAAGTGGTGCTGACCGATCTTGATCGCGCACGCGGTTCGAAAGTGGCGAAGGTGCTGGGTGAGAATGCCTGGTTCATCGCCATGGACGTGGCGGATGAAAGTCAGGTGGCATTGGGTGTTGCTGAAGTGCTTGGGCAGTTCGGTCGTCTCGATGCGTTAGTGTGCAACGCGGCGGTGGCTGATCCGCACAACATCACCCTGGAAAGTCTGGATCTGGCGTACTGGAATCGGGTGCTGGCGGTGAACCTCAGCGGGCCGATGCTGCTGGCCAAGCACTGTGCGCCGTATCTGCGTGCGCACAACGGTTCGATCGTCAATCTGGCGTCGACGCGTGCGCGGCAGTCGGAGGCAGATTCCGAGGCCTATGCGGCGAGCAAGGGCGGGTTGTTGGCGCTGACCCATGCGCTGGCGATCAGTCTCGGGCCGGAGATTCGGGTCAACGCGGTCAGTCCCGGCTGGATCGATGCGCGGGATCCTTCTGCGCGTCGAGCCGAGCCGCTGGCCGATGCCGATCATGCGCAGCATCCGGCGGGCAGGGTAGGGACGGTCGAGGATGTGGCGGCGATGGTTGCGTGGCTGTTGTCGCGCAATGCCGGGTTTGTCACCGGGCAGGAATTCGTCGTGGATGGCGGCATGACCAAGAAGATGATTTACACCGAGTAGATCGCGTGCTTCTCCTGAATTTGCGTCAAATGGGCTGCCGTCTTCGCGAGCAAGCTCGCTCCCACATTTGGAATGCAATCCCCTGTGGAAGCGAGCTTGCTCGCGAATGCAGTCTTGCAGGATGGAAACAATTTCGTCTTTTTCAGAAAAACTTCAATCCTGCTATTGACTTAGGTTCGCCACCTGCGTAAATTTCGCGGCCTCGGAGATGCAAACGGGTGATTAGCTCAGCTGGGAGAGCGTCTGCCTTACAAGCAGAATGTCGGCGGTTCGATCCCGTCATCACCCACCACTCCCGAGAAACTTGCGAAAGCAAGAGGTAGGCTGAAAGTGCCTCCACCGACGCGCAGCGGTAGTTCAGTCGGTTAGAATACCGGCCTGTCACGCCGGGGGTCGCGGGTTCGA
The DNA here is from genome assembly GCF_014060985.1 of Pseudomonas sp. MD195_PC81_125. NCBI lineage: Bacteria > Pseudomonadati > Pseudomonadota > Gammaproteobacteria > Pseudomonadales > Pseudomonadaceae > Pseudomonas > Pseudomonas sp. MD195_PC81_125. The sequence goes on along the minus strand of NZ_JABULD010000126.1, from coordinate 37,170 downwards.
GTCCCGTCCGCTGCGCCATATTTTACGAGTCGGGCATTGTCCGGTTCGCGATTGAAAAGCACCGAAGCTTTCAGTCAAAACGAGTTACTTGAGCGCAAGCTCAAAGCGATACGCAGCGGTAGTTCAGTCGGTTAGAATACCGGCCTGTCACGCCGGGGGTCGCGGGTTCGAGTCCCGTCCGCTGCGCCATATCTGTTTCAAGGACCACTGAACGCCTTGAAACACCGAAAGCAACCCTTGGTTGATTCGGAATCGATAGCAAAGACCCTGGTCGAAAGACCGGGGTTTTTTGTGTCTGAAATTTCACCGCTCTCCCTTCACTACCCAGTCCTGCACAAATCCCTGTAGGAGCTGCGGCACGCTGCGATCTTTTGATTTTGATCTTGATCGTAGAAGTAGGATCAAAAAATCGCAGCCTCGTTTCACTCGACAGCGCCTGCATGAAGTGGGCAACCGCATTCGACTGTGTATGGCGGGGGGCAATCGACCTCATGCGGTGCCACGTCGCATTGATTTTTTGATTCTTTAGTCAAATTTTTGTAACTGGTTGTTTGCTGCGAGCGCGGAAACCTTTAAAGTTAACCTTTCGGTCAGCTTTGCACTGTCAACACGCCCTTTGTTTAGCCAAGAAGGGCTTCTGCAAGACTCGAGATTCCCAGTAGATAACCAGAAGGGCGGACACATAACCGCCCAGAGGATGATCCATGTCCAACCGTGATATATCCCGGCGCTCGTTCCTCCAGGGCGGGCTGGTGGCGGGTGTGAGCGTCACGCTCACGCCGCTCAGCAGCCAGGCGCTGGCTGCCTTGATGGAAACCAGCGTTACCGTGCCGTCCGAGAAGTGGCTCGGCAACAACGGCAAGGCGCGTCAGCGTAACGATGCGCTGTCCAAAGTTTGCGGCAGCAAAGTATTTGCCCGCGACATTCGCTCCAAGGACATGCCGGGCTGGCCTGAGCAACAGGGCCACGCCATGCTGCTGAAAACCATCAAGGCCGACCGTATCTACGCTGGCTACGACCTGTCGTGGCTCGGTGCCGACTTGCAACCTGACCGCATCGTCACCGCCGCCGATCTGGACAAGGACGGCATCGTCTTCCCGGAAGAGCACGCGCCGGACCCCTTGCTGCCGGAAGGCAAAGTACCGATGTTCATCGGTCACCCGGTAGCAATCCTGATCTGGAACGATTTCGAGCGTTTCCGCCAGGCCAAGAACAAACTCAAATTCAATGACAAGGCGATTCGTTACGGTGCACAAGTACCGTACTACGAAGGCGACCCTTATGGCAGCTTCCGCTACGTGCGCGTGGGCGGTCCGACCTCGGCCGACGAAGACGAATTCGCCAGCCTGAAAGACTCGATCCTGTTCCCGATGCTGAAGAACCGTCGGCCGGTGTGGAATTCTCAGCCGAACCTGCACGGCAACCTGACTGAGCGCGGTCTGTTCTACGCCGATCGCATGAAGAAAGAGATCGATAGCCCGCCAGACAACTGGCTGGTGTTCGACGAGCGCTACAAGACCCCGTCGATCGAACCGGCTGCGATGGAACCGGACAACGGCAACGGCTGGTACGACCCGAAAACCAAGACCCTGCATTTCGTGGTCGCCACTCAGTGCCCGCTGGAAGCCGCGACCGAGACCGCGAAAATGATCGCGCCGTCGCGCTTCGGCCTGGCCAATTTGAACATGCACCCGGGTTACACCGTGGGTTACGGTTCCAAAGACCACAACATCTTCGTCTACTACGCAGCCCTCGCGGCGCTGTACGGTGCCGGTGTGCCGATCCGTCTGGCGAATGACCGCTATGAGCAGTTCCAGAGCGGCATCAAGCGTCACCCGTTCGACATCCGCTACCAGTTGGCGGTGGACAAGAACGACTACAGCTTCAAGATTTTCCGTGCCGAGATGAGCGTCGACGGTGGCGGTCGCATCAACTACAGCCCGTCGGTGGCGGCGGTGGGTGCCACGGCTGCGCAGTCGATCTATTACATGCCGCAGAACGATCTGCAGGTCACCGCTTACCACTCGCGTGGTGTTGAGGCGGGGTCGATGCGCGGTTACGGCACCCTGCAAAGCATGGCCTCGACCGAAATGATGGTCGACGAAATCGCCCATCGTCTCGGCGTTGACCCGATTGATCTGCGTCGCAAGAACGCCTTGCGTTCGGGGATGAAAAACACCCAGGGCGCGATCCCGGCGGGTGCTCTGCGCCTGCACGAAATTCTCGACAAGGCTTCGGTGCACGAAGTCTGGAAAAACCGCGACGCGATCAAGAAGCAGCGCGAAGCCGCCGACCCGGACAACTGGTACGGCGTGGGTTTTGCCATTTGCCAGAAAGACTTCGGCACCGGTTCGGAAGCGCCGATGGCCAGCATCGAATTCACCGCTGAAGGTCGCATCACCCTGCGCCACATCGGTATCGAAATCGGCACCGGCATGTCCACTTCGCAAGCGCTGGTGGTGGCCGATTTCCTCGGTAGCCCCGCGCATGAAGTGAAGACCGGTGAAACCGAATGGCAGGAAATGCAGCTGATCACCAGCGGTAACCCTTACATCATGAGCCAGGCCGAACAGGACAACCTGCTGCGCAATCCGCGCTGGGTTGGCAAGCTGGCTTCGGCGTCGTCCGCGACCAACTCGGCCTACTATTTCAGCCACGCCACCCGTGAAGCGGCGCGCGTGCTGTTCAACAATGGCTTGTGGCCGGCGGCCATGGAAATCTGGCGTCAGGGCCCTTACGGCGGTCAAGCCAACCCATACGTGGTGCGTCGTGAAGATGCGCATTGGGTCGACGGCAAACTCACTGCCAACGGCATGCAGCCGTTGAGTTTTGAAGAGCTGGCCAAGCGCGCTCACGAACGTGGCCTGGTCACCGGTGCCACCGTTCACGCGTTCAACCGCTGGAGCTGGGCCGAGGCTGAATACAGCATCGACGGTGTGCGCGAGCGTCTGCCGCTCGACGGTCTGGCGGTGAAGTACGGCGATGGTGCGCCGAAGGCGAAGAAGGCGCTGATGAACACCGCTGGCTTCCACCTGCTGGATCGCCAGAACATCAACTACCCGGTGGTTCAGTTGAACAATGCCGCGGTGACTTACTACAGCCCGGTCGCGACGCTGGTCGAGCTGAAGGTCAACAAAGGCTCGGCGGAAGTCGAAGTGCTCAACCACCATTCGTGGGTCGAGTGCGGTCGGGTGCTGGTTGAAGAACTGGTCAAGGGCCAGCTCGAAGGCGGTATCGCGATGGGTATTGGTCACGCATTGATGGAAGAGATGCCGCTGTACGAAGGCGGACCGGGGGAGGGTGACTGGAACTTCAACCGTTATCGCCTGCCGATGGCCCGTCACGTCGCAGTGTGGAAGCAGACCGCGGAGATTCTGCCGCCGCTGTCGCCAAGCGATCCGTCCAAAGGCATCGCCGAAGTGGTGATGATCCCGGTGGTTGGTGCCATCGGTAACGCCGTGGCGCATGCCATCGGTAAACGTGTTCGCGATCTGCCAATCACTGCTGCGCGCATCAAGGAGGCCCTCAATGGCTAACCGTCCGCTTCAACTGACCCTCAATGGTCAATCCGTCGGCCCGGTGGACATCCCTGATGACCTGCCGATGATCGACTACCTGCACGAATACAAGAATCTCACCGGTTCGCGCCTGGGCTGCGGCCAGGGCATCTGCCACGCCTGTGTGGTGATCGTCGACAACCCGGACGGCACCAGCGAAGAAGTGCGCACCTGCATCACCGGCGCGCATTACTTCGAGGGCAAAAAAGTCCGCACCATCGAAGGTCACGCCAAACGTGATGAGAGCGGTCAGGTCACTGAGCTGAACCCGATCCAGCAGCGTTTCGTCGACGAATTCGCCTTTCAGTGCAGCTATTGCGCGCCGGGCTTCGTCAACGCCGCGACGGTGCTGGTGGAGAAGCTGCAGCGCCAGCCGATCGTCAAAAGCCAGCTGGAAAGCGTCATCGAAGACAGCCTCGGCCATCACGTCTGTCGTTGCACCGGGTACGTGCGTTACTACAACGCCACGCGCAACGTGCTGACCGATCTCGGCCTGGTCAAGGAGGGTTGAGCATGAAGCATCTATTGACCCGCTTGACCCTGGCGGTCGGGCTGGCTGCGCCGGTGTTGTTTGCCCACGCCGACGATCAGGTCAAGCGCGGCGAATACCTCGCCCGCGCGGCCGACTGCATGGCGTGCCACACCGCACCGGGCGGCGCGCCGTTTGCCGGCGGGCTGCCGATCGTCTCGCCGTTCGGCACCATCTACGGCACCAACATCACTCCGAGCAAAGAGCACGGCATCGGCCTGTACAGCGATGACGAGTTCTTCGCCGCGCTGACCGAAGGCAAGCGTCGCGACGGCGCCAATCTGTATCCGGCGATGCCCTACACCTCGTATCACCTGGTGCCGCGGGAAGACTCGGACGCGATTCATGCGTACCTGAAAACCATCGAGCCAATCGAGCGCGCCGCGCCGGTCACCCGCCTGAGTTTTCCGTTCAACGTGCGTCCGGGCCTGATCGGCTGGAACATGCTGTACGGCAAGGCCTTGAAGCTTGAGTCTGGTGAAGGCAAAAGCGAAGCCTGGAAGCGTGGCCAGTACATGGTCGAAGTGCTCGGCCACTGTGGCGAGTGCCACACGCCACGCGGTCTGCCGGGCGCGATGCAACTGGACAAGCGCCTGACCGGCGGTATTCTCAACGGTTATCTGGCACCGAGCCTGCTCGCCACCGATCTGGCGGCGCGTGGCTGGAATCAGCAGGACCTGAGCACGTTCCTCAAGCACGGCATGAGCGCCCAGGGCACGATGTTCAACGAGATGTTCCCGGTGTTCCACAACAGCACCCAGGGCCTGAACGATCAGGATCTGGCGGCGATGGCGACGTTCCTGCTTGGCGACAAGCCACCCGCGGCGAAAGAGCTGACTGAAGTGTCGCTGGACAAACTCAGCCCGAGCGCCCAGCGCGGTCGTCAGGAATATTTGAACGTCTGCGCCGGTTGCCATGCTGCCGGCGGCGAAGGCAAGCCGCACATCGCCGTGGCCATGCGCGGCAACACCACGCTGCGTCTGGAAGATCCGCTCAATCTGTTGCGGGTGATCGAGGACGGCATCGGCGAGCAGAAATTCGCCGGGTTCGAACACATGCAGCCAATGCCGGGATTCGCTGACAGGCTCAGCGCTGAACAGCTGACCGATCTGCTGAACTACCTGCGTCAAGGCTGGGGCGGCCAGTCGGCAGAGTTGGCAGTGAGCGATGTGCAGAAGCTGCAGGCTGACGCTCCAACCGTCGAGCACAAGGCGCACTGACATGCAGCATCTCGATCTACAGGTTGTGCGGCGGGTACTGGAGTGGTCGGTGGCCGGGCAGCGTATTTGGCTCTGTACGGTGCTGACCACTTACGGCTCGGCGCCGCGTGCGCCGGGTTCGCTGCTGGCGGTGAACGATAACGGCCAGTGGATCGGGTCGCTGTCCGGTGGCTGCGTCGAGGAAGACTTTCTCGCGCGCGTCGCTGAAGGTGCGTTTCTCGATGCAGTCAACGTGGTGCGTTACGGCGAAGGTGATGATCCGCGCTCGCGGGTCAGCCTGCCCTGTGGCGGTATTCTCGACGTACTGGTAGAGAAATTTGACGCCGACTGTGAAGTGCAGGCGCATCTGCGTGAGCTTGAATCGGCGTTGCTCGGCCAGCGTCGTCTGATTCGCGAGGTCGATCTGGCCAGCGGTGCGCGCAGTCTGTTCGCGGATCGCGAGCAAGGCGCGCGCATCGAGCGCGAGATCGACCGGGTGCGGATTCGCATCGGTGCTGCTCAGCGCTTGCTGCTGGCGGGTTACTCCAGCGTGGCGCAGGCCTGTGCCGAGTTCGCGGTCGGTCTCGGCTTCGAAGTGATTCTTTGCGATCCGCGCGACGAAGTGCTCGAAGGCGTGGTGCTGAATGGCGTAGAGATTCGTCGGCAATTGCCGTCAGTGTTTATCGCCGATGGCGGCTGTCACCGCGATACCGCGGTGGTAGCGCTGACCCATGATCCGCGTATCGACGACCTGGCAATGATGGAAGCGGTGCGCACCGAAGCGTTTTTACATCGGCGTCATGGGCTCGCAGCAGACCTCGCAGAAACGTTTCGAGCGCCTGCGCAGGATTGGTGGGCTGGGAGAGGTCGAACTGGCGCGGATTCATGCGCCGATCGGGCTTAACCTGGGCAGCAAGACACCGGCTGAGATCGCTTTGGCGGTGCTGGCGGATATCTTGCGGATTCGTAGCGGGATCGCTCGAGACCAGCTCTGATCTGGATTTTGCAAATATTTGTGGCGAGGGAGCTTGCTCCCGCTGTACTGCGCAGCAGGCCTTCTTTCTAGATAAAAAGAGGGGCCGCTGCGCGACCCGGCGGGAGCAAGCTCCCTCGCCACAGTTGTTTGCCAGTCAAGAAAACTGATCAGAAACCCAGCTTGTCACGCAGTCCGTAATACCACGCACCCAGCGCCGCAAATGGCGTACGCAGCAACTGCCCGCCCGGGAACGGGTAATGCGGCAGATCGGCAAATGCATCAAAACGCTCGGCCTGTCCACGCAACGCCTCGGCCAGTACCTTGCCGGCCAGATGTGTGTACGTCACACCATGGCCGCTGCAGCCTTGCGAATAGTAGATGTTGTCGCCCAGGCGCCCAACCTGCGGCAGGCGCGACAGGGTCAGCAGGAAATTGCCGGTCCAGGCGTAGTCGATCTTCACGTCCTTGAGTTGCGGAAAAGCCTTGAGCATTTTCGGGCGGATGATCGCTTCGATGTTCGCCGGGTCCCGCGCGCCATAAACCACACCGCCGCCGAAGATCAGGCGCTTGTCGCCCGTCAGGCGGTAGTAGTCGAGCAGGTAGTTGCAGTCCTCGACGCAGTAATCCTGTGGCAGCAGGGATTTCGCCAGTTCTTCGCCCAGCGGTTCGGTAGTGATCACCTGAGTGCCGCACGGCATCGATTTGGCCGCCAGTTCCGGCACCAGATTACCGAGGTAGGCGTTGCCGGCAACGATGATGAACTTGGCCCTGACCTTGCCTTGCGGCGTGTGCACCACCGGACTGGCACCGCGCTCGATGCGCACGGCCGGCGATTGCTCATAGATCGTGCCGCCGAGGGACTCGACTGCAGCGGCTTCACCGAGCGCCAGGTTCAGCGGGTGGATGTGACCGCCGCTCATGTCGAGCATGCCGCCGACGTACTGATCGCAGGCGACCACTTCGCGAATGCGGCGCTGGTCGAGCAGTTCCAGTTGCGTGTGGCCGAAGCGCTCCCACAGGCGCTTCTGCGATTCCAGGTGACCCATCTGTTTGGCGGAGAGGGCGGCAAACACGCCGCCGTCCTTCAGGTCGCACTGGATGTTGTATTTGGCCACGCGCTCCCGAATGATCCGGCCGCCTTCGAAGGCCATCTGCCCGAGCAGTTGTGCTTGCTTGGGGCCGACTGTGCGCTCGATAACGTCGATGTCGCGGCTATAGCTGTTGACGATCTGCCCGCCATTACGCCCCGACGCACCGAAGCCGACCTTCGCTGCTTCCAGGACTGTGACGCGAAAACCGTTCTCCAGCAGAAACAGCGCCGAGGACAGCCCGGTGTACCCGGCGCCGATCACACAGACATCCGTCTCCACATCATCCTGCAGGGCCGGACGTGGCGGTGCAGTATTGGCCGACGCAGCGTAATAAGACTCTGGGTAAGGGGTGTTCGCCATCCTGCAGCCTCTGTTTAATATATTTTACGAGTGCGTCGATCCTACCCGAGTTGAAAAACCTCCGCCAGCCACCGGAAAAATCTTCCTCACCGACCCGAAATTAAATATTTTGCATATTCATAGGGTTAGGTGAAAAAAAGGTGTTGACACCCCTCCGGAATTCCGTAGAATGCCGCCTCACAGCAGGCACGTAGCTCAGTTGGTTAGAGCACCACCTTGACATGGTGGGGGTCGTTGGTTCGAGTCCAATCGCGCCTACCAAACAAAATCCGCTCTGCTGGGCGGTCTCGAAGGGCTCACCGAAAGGTGGGCCCTTTTTTGTTGTCTGCGATTTTTCAAAGCCTTGCTCCAGGCGCTCGCCTCAATCCTTCCGATCTTTCGTTACCCTGACCGCTTAGCGTGTTTCGAAATAACACGACCTGCTGATATGGCGTTCTGTGCTTTTTTTGGATCCGTCGAAAAAGTGTGGATATTGAAGGGGTTACCGGGATTTTTAACCGTCCGGTAATCAAAAAAATGTTGTTGCTGATCGTGAATTTCAGTAACATCTGCCCCGCGTTCACCACCACGGTTTATGCATTTTTAAATCCCAAGCTTCCATCAGCTGCTTGGGATTTTTTTTGCCTGCGATTTGGCCAATCCCGTTCTCTGTCTCCTGGCTTCCTGCGCGAAGCTTTCCAGTCCCACTGCTGTGTGCGGGCGAAACCGGTTTTTTTCGACTACTACTGACTGGCGTTTTTCACGGCTTTCTCAAGGAGTTCGTCGATGCTGGTTCATTGGTTTCTCGCCGCTATTCATCTCTTGGCTTTTGCACTGGGCTTCTGGGCCGTGTTGGCCCGTGGCACGGCGTTCAGTCGTTTGGCGACTGGCGTCGGTGAAGCAAAACGGGTTTTGCTTGCCGATAATCTGTGGGGCATTGCTGCGCTGGTGCTGTTGGTGACTGGCGGCATGCGCGCCTTCGGCGGCTTTGAAAAGGGCACTGACTACTATCTGCACCAGCCGCTGTTTCATTTGAAGATGACGTTGTTCGTGCTGATTCTGCTGATAGAGCTGGCGCCGATGATCACGCTGGTCAAATGGCGGATCGCATTGGCGCGAGGCAAGGCGTTCGATACCACGCGTGCAAAGCTGTTTGCACGGATCAGTCACGTCGAGGCGCTGCTGTTGGTATTGATGGTGATTGCAGCCACCGGCATGGCGCGCGGTGTGACGTTCGGCTAGCAGGGAGCAATTCCCTGTGTGCTCTCGGAAATGTCTGACAGCCAGGCTGGGCAGTCGCAGGTAGTATCGCGCTGCAGGGGAGGAGGGAAGCGAAGGAAATAGAGCGATGGGATGTGTCAGGCGCCGTGCCCAGTAAATTGGGGAGCGGATGGCAATACGGCGCGTGTATCTCTAGCCAGTCATTACGCAAAGCAAACGAACTGGCTACTGACTGCAATGCGGTTCAGGGTGTTTGTGGCTTGTCCGGGGCGGTCAGGCCGGCCTGAATGCGCTGATAGATTTCTTCACGGTGTACGGCAACGTTTTTCGGAGCATTGATGCCGATACGGACTTGCTGACCGCTTACGCCGAGGATGGTGATCGTAATGTCATCACCAATATTTATGCTTTCACCGACTTTGCGGGTGAGTATCAGCATGGTCTTCTCCTTGATTGCTTTGTAGGGCACCTGATTCAGACAGTGCAGAGGTCGGTGGTACGTATAGATTAGTGCGAAGTCTCACGGTTTGGGTGCCTCTTTCTGACGCGCAGATGCGGCATTAATTCCCAGGGCGTAACTATACAGAGGCTGCAATCATCAATCTCGTTGTTTTGTGCCCATTTTGCGGGCCTCGCGAAGTATTTATGAATGTTAAGATCGCCGCTTTGTGATTTTCGAGGAAAGCGTTGTGCGCAAACTGGTCTGGATGGTCGCGGCACTGGCATTGGCGGGATGTGGTGAAGGCAAGAGTGTAGACGTGCAGAAGCCGAAAACGGCAGTCGCAGCCGCACCTGCGGCGGCGTCCGCCCCGCAATGGGACCTCGAAGTACGTGGCGAAACACCTCAGGCTGTCAGTGACCTGAGTGGCTGGTTGATCGAGCATGCGTTCGTGCCGACCGTGATCAAGGACAGCAGCGGCAAGACGCGGATCCTGATTGGTCCGTTCAACTCCCAGGCCGACGCGCAAGCACGCAAGGTCGAGGTGGATGCAGCATTGGTGAAGGCCAAGAAGCAGAACGTCGAATCGGTGATCGTCGAGCATCCGCTCGCACCGTAAGCCGCACTTTCAGCGGAGCGGCCTAAAGGACATCGCAGTCGACTCGTCTTATACGAATCAATCACGATTTCTCGAAGGAGCTCCGCATGGCCTCCGCCGCTCCCTATAAGCTTTTCAATGCGGTTTTGCGCCGCAAGACGCTGGTGAGTCCGCACATGATGCGGATCACGCTCGCCGACCCTTCAATAGGTGGCATGGCCACTTGGGCGCCGGATCAGCGCGTCAAACTGTTCTTCCCTGCTGAAGATGGATCACCTGCGAGCCTTGCGCAGGAGGAGGGCTGGTACGCGCGTTTTCGTTCGATGTTGGCGAGCCGTCGACCGGCAATGCGCACTTACACCATTCGTCATTTACGCGCTGATCAGGGCGAGGTCGACATCGATTTTGTCCTGCATGGCGAGACCGGTCCCGCGTCGCGCTGGGCGCTGCGTGCGCAGCCGGGAGCGTCGATGCAGATTCTTGCTCCCGACAGCGGGTTTTCCGCGCAGGACGCCGGAGGGTTCGAATGGAAACCGCCGCAGCTGCTCAAACAGGTTTTGCTGGTGGCCGATGCCACGGCATTGCCGGCGGCGATGGGTATTCTCGAAGAATTGTCCGCCATGGCTGAGCCGCCTCAGACTCAGGCGTACTTTGAAGTCGACAGTCTGCCAGACATGCTCCCGGTGCCGGATTGGCCAGGGCTGTCGGTGCAGTGGCTGATTCGCGATCAGGCGCCAGAAGCAGTGGCTGGCGCGCTGATGGTAGAGGCGGTGCAGCAGGCGTTCTTGCCTGCAGAGGATTCATCGGTCGGGCAAGCCGCCGAACTCGCCGAAGTCGATATCGACAAAGACATTCTCTGGGAGATCGCCAACACGGCCCCCGAAGGTTTTTATGGCTGTATTGCCGGCGAAAGTGCTGCGGTCATGCGTCTGCGCAAATACCTGATCAAGGAATGCGGTATCCCCCGCGAGTCACTCAATCTGATGGGCTACTGGCGCTACAACAAGGCTGGCAGCTAAAAACAGAAAAGGCCTCGAACATCACGTTCGAGGCCTTTTCTTTTTGCGCTGAAGAATCAGCCGCAGGCTTTCAGGTTCACCGGGCCGACAAATTCATTGCCGTGTCCCATGACGCACGCCACGCTCTGATTACGCTGGCGTTCCCAGTCTTGCACCGGGTACGTCTTGTCCCAGGCTTCGTAAAGCTGCCGATCCTGTTTCGACAGGCGCAAGCCGTACTGCTTGCTCATGTAGAAATAGGTGCGCGCGATCATGCCGCGAATCGACGGGCGAGGCATGACCTTCTTGGCCTTGAAGTCGACTTGAGTCAGGCACGAGCCATACTGACCGGATTGCACCGGCAGCCAGCCGTAGCTGAAGTTGCTGCGATCACCGTTGACTTCGCCAATGCTCGGTACCAGGTTGTGCAGGTCGGCTTCGGCTTTCTGATAACTCGGGTCGTAGCGTGTGCAGTTCTTGCGCCCGCCCGACTGCCAGCATTGACGCTGGTGACCGAATTCCCACGCCGGGACAATGTGCTCCCATTCGATGCGCGAAGCGCGCTTGGCATTTTTGCGTGGCACATAACCGCAAGCCTTCAAGTCCACCTTGTTGCCAGTGTATTTGCATCCGCAGTAAAACTCGGTGGACTGCGGTGCATACAGCTTCCAGGCGGCTTTCTTGGCCTCGGTAAAGGTGCGGGGAGCGCCAGCCTGGGCGCCAAAAGCGATGAACAGCAACAGTAATGCAAAACAGCGGACACTCATTGAATCAATCTTCCTTCGGCACAACCCAAAAAATCTGCACGCCACCATCGTCGCGATAGGCGAGTGTGACGTTGTCGTTCTCGTCGATTTCCTCGAGCAGTTGCTCCCATGCATCCACAGGCTCGTCCGGCAGACGGAAGATCAACGCGGCTTTGGCTTTTTGTGCGGTAGGGGAATTGATGATTTTTTGAACGCGCATACCCATGCGTTCGTAAGCAGCAGGAGCATCAGGGGAGGTGGCCACGAGGTTATCCTTATTAAGCTGTACGTGCATACAGTATTTAACTGTAAGCATTTTCGCAACTGCTTAAAATTCAAGAAAATCCTCTGACAGCGCTTTTGCGATTTTGGTGTAAGCCGGGTCGATTATTTTGTGCGAAAAAGTCGCGCGCAGCGTAGGTGGCTGCACCACCCGCCGCGTGGGCGAGTGGTGAGCAGGTTGCCCGATCCGGAAAGGCTCAGGCGAGGGCCAATCAATATTCCCAGAACATCCGTTGCAGCTCTTTGCTGTCGTTGGTTTTGGTCAGGGCGACCATGGCCAGGATCCGGGCTTTTTGCGGGTTCAGGTCGTGAGCGACGACCCAATCGTATTTGTCGTCAGGTTGTTCGGCGTTACGCAGAACGAAACCGCCGGCGTTGACGTGGGACGAGCGGATGATCTGCACGCCGTCTTTGCGCAAGGCTTGCAGGCTCGGCACTACGCGCGAAGAAACAGAACCATTGCCGGTACCGGCATGGATGATGGCTTTGGCGCCGGCCTGGGCCAGTGCTTTGTAGGCGGTGTCATCAACGTTGCCGTAGGAATAGGCGATTTCTACGTCAGGCAGGCTCTTGATGTTCTTGATGTCGAATTCCGAATCCATGGTGTGGCGCTTGGCTGGCAAGCGGAACCAATAGGATTTGCCTTCGACCACCATGCCCAGCGGCCCCCAGGGGCTTTTGAACGCCTCGGTCTTGATGTTGATCATTTTGCTCACGTCGCGACCGGACTGGATTTCATCATTCATGGTCACCAGCACGCCTTTGCCGTGCGCTTCTTTGCTGCTGGCCACGGCGACGGCGTTGTACAGGTTGAGCATGCCGTCCGCCGACATGGCGGTGCCCGGACGCATCGAGCCGACGACGATGATCGGCTTGTCGGTCTTCTCGACCAGGTTGAGGAAGTAGGCAGTTTCTTCCAGGGTGTCGGTACCGTGGGTGATGACGATGCCATCGACATCTTTGCTGTCGGCCAGTTCGGACACGCGACGACCCAGTTGCAGCAGGTTGTCGTTGGTGATGCTTTCCGAGGCGATCTGCATGACTTGTTCGCCACGCACGTTTGCCAGTTTGCTCAACTCGGGGATGCCGGCAATCAGTTGTTCAATGCCAACCTTGGCCGCCTGGTAGGTGGCGCTGTTGGCTGCGCTGGCGCCGGCACCGGCAATGGTGCCGCCAGTGGCAAGTACCACGACGTTGGCGAGTTTGGTCTGGGTTTCGACTTCTTTTGCCTGAAGGGCGGTTGGCAGGAGCAGGAGGAGGGCCAAAGCGCCCGGTACCAAGGTGTTGAAAGCAGATTTCATTATTTTTCTCTCTAGTAGTGAGACGGTGCTGATGCAGGTTCATCTAGATGCGCCCCGAGCCGATCTGAATGCTCGGGGTCCAGGCTAAGGAGCAGGATCCGTACCAGCGCTACTTTGCTTCAGAGAAATGTTTAACATCATGATTCGCATCAGGATTTTATGGATCGGCCAATGGTTGTGCCGATCACCTGTCCGGGTTTCCGAATATTGGGACCTTTCATGTTCGGCTTACCGAAAAAGGCTACAACTCTTGACGAACGAAGCGGCTTGCCGGTTTCGGCTTTTCTGCTAAAGAAACCCGTCAGCAGGCCGATGGGTGTTAAAGGAAACGATTATTTAGGGAGTTCACATGTCACTGACGATCGGTTTTTCACATCCCGGCGCAGTCACCATCGGCGGTAAAACCGCAGCGACAATCAATGCAATGAACCAGGCGGAAGCAGACGCATCCGAAGAGGCGCTGGGCGTTGAAAAAGAGCAAAGCAACCAGGTCAGAACCGGTGGACCTGCGCAAGAAGCCAGCCAGGCGAGTAGCGCTGACAGCGGCGATAGCCTGAGCATCACCGTCAAAATGTTGCTCAAGCGGATGCAGGAATTGCAGAAGCAACTGCAAGAACAGCAACAACAATTGGCGGCGGCGCAGGCGGCAAGTTATCCGACGCCCGAGGCCAAGTCACAGGCGGTCATGTCCGTTCAGGGCCAGATCGCGCAAACCAGCGGCGCGCTGATGGAAGTCGCGGCGGCACTGGTCAAGGAAATGTCCAAGGATTCAACCAGCGGCAACCTGGTCAGTACCACGGCGTAAGCAGGTAAGGGCGAATCAGCCGATTCGCCCCGCGATAAAACGATGATTTCTGATTGTTGACAAATGTCGGCGGGATTCGCATAGTTCGGTCTACGCAAACGTTTGCGCGGCTTCCCCGGTGCCCTATTGGCCGGAAGAGAGCGCTGAAGCTTACGCCAGCGCGAGCGTTGCTCACAATAATCATAAGATCGGAGTGAACCCATGAAGCTGCCATTCGCTGGACGTCTTCTTGCTGTCGCTATGCTGGCTGCTGCAGCCGCCGCACTACCTGTCTCTTCGGCCTTCGCCGAGTCCCCGGAAAAACCCAAAGTCGCATTGGTCATGAAATCCCTGGCCAACGAATTCTTCCTGACCATGGAAGATGGCGCCAAAGCTTACCAGAAAGAACACTCCGCCGATTTTGACCTGATCTCCAACGGCATCAAGGACGAGACCGATACCGCCGGCCAGACCCGCATCGTCGAGCAGATGATTCTGGCCAAGGTCAACGCGCTGGTCATCGCACCGTCCGATTCCAAGGCCATGGTGCCGGTCATCAAGAAAGCCGTCGATGCCGGCATCACCGTGATCAACATCGACAACCAGCTCGATCCGCAAATCGTCAAAAGCAAAAATATCAGTGTGCCATTCGTAGGGCCGGACAACCGCAAGGGTGCGCGTCTGGTTGGTGAGTACCTGGCCAAGCAACTGAAGGCCGGTGACGAAGTCGGCATCATCGAAGGTGTGTCCACCACCACCAACGCCCAGCAGCGCACCGCCGGCTTCAAGGATGCGATGGACGCGGCGCAGATCAAGGTGGTTTCGTTGCAATCGGGCGACTGGGAAATCGACAAGGGCAACAAGGTTGCTGCTTCGATTCTCAGCGAATACCCGGATGTGAAAGCGCTCTTGGCGGGTAACGACAGCATGGCCGTCGGCGCTGTTTCCGCTGTGCGCGCTGCCGGCAAGGCGGGCAAGGTACAAGTGGTCGGTTACGACAATATCAACGCGATCAAGCCGATGCTCAAGGACGGTCGAGTGCTGGCGACGGCCGATCAGTTCGCTGCCAAGCAGGCCGTGTTCGGTATTGAGACCGCACTGAAAATCCTCAAGGGCGAAAAAGTCGACAGCGGCGCCAATGGCGTGATCGAAACGCCAGTCGAGCTGGTCACCCAGTAAGTCTTTCGGCGACACAACGGCGCTCGTCCGTCCGGACGAGCGCATGGAGAGTTTTTATGTCAGTTTCCGCCCCGAACGCTGTCCTCTCGGTCAGCGGTATCGGTAAGACCTATGCGCAGCCGGTGCTCACGGGCATCGACTTGACGCTGATGCGCGGTGAAGTGCTGGCGCTGACCGGTGAAAATGGTGCCGGTAAAAGCACGCTGTCGAAGATCATTGGTGGTCTGGTCACGCCGACCACAGGCCAGATGCAGTTCCAGGGCAAAGACTACCGCCCTGGCAGCCGTACCCAGGCCGAAGAGCTAGGCGTGCGCATGGTCATGCAAGAACTCAATCTGCTGCCGACCCTGTCGGTGGCGGAAAACCTGTTTCTCGACAACCTGCCGAGCAACGGCGGCTGGATCAGTCGCAAGCAATTGCGCAAGGCCGCCATCGAAGCCATGGCGCAGGTCGGCCTCGATGCGATTGATCCGGACACTCTGGTCGGCGAGTTGGGTATCGGGCATCAGCAGATGGTCGAGATCGCACGCAACCTGATCGGCGATTGTCATGTGCTGATTCTTGATGAGCCGACGGCCATGCTCACTGCCCGTGAAGTGGAAATGCTCTTTGAGCAGATCACCCGTTTACAGGCGCGTGGGGTTGCGATCATCTATATCTCCCACCGCCTGGAAGAGCTGGCCCGAGTTGCGCAACGCATTGCTGTGCTGCGTGACGGCAATCTGGTCTGCGTCGAGCCGATGGCCAACTATAACAGTGAGCAGTTGGTGACCTTGATGGTCGGCCGTGAGCTGGGCGAACACATCGACATGGGCCCGCGCAAGATTGGCGCGCCAGCCCTGACGGTCAGGGGCCTGACCCGCTCCGACAAGGTGCGCGATGTTTCCTTTGAAGTGCGTGCTGGCGAGATTTTCGGGATTTCCGGGCTGATCGGAGCCGGGCGCACTGAGTTGCTAAGGCTGATTTTTGGCGCCGACCTTGCCGACAGCGGCACGATTGCGCTGGGTTCGCCGGCGCAGGAGGTCAGTGTGCGTTCGCCGGTTGATGCAGTGAAGCACGGCATCGCCCTGATCACCGAAGACCGCAAGGGTGAAGGCTTGCTGCTCAGCCAGTCGATCAGCGCCAATATTGCTTTGGGCAACATGCCGGAAATTTCCCGGGCCGGGGTCGTCAATAACAGCAACGAAATTTCTTTGGCGCAGCGTCAGATCAACGCCATGCGCATCCGCAGTTCGAGCCCGACCCAATTGGTTTCCGAGTTGTCTGGCGGTAATCAGCAGAAGGTCGTGATCGGTCGCTGGCTGGAGCGTGATTGCTCGGTGCTGTTGTTCGACGAGCCGACTCGCGGCATTGATGTGGGTGCCAAGTTCGATATCTATGCCTTGCTGGGCGAGTTGACACGTCAGGGCAAAGCGCTGGTGGTGGTATCCAGTGACCTGCGCGAACTGATGCTGATCTGCGACCGGATCGGTGTTCTGTCGGCAGGGCGTCTGATCGATACCTTCGAGCGCGACAGCTGGACCCAGGATGATTTGCTTGCTGCCGCGTTCGCCGGCTACCAAAAACGTGATGCGCAGCTCAATGAAGCGGCGCCTAGGGAACTCCCATGAAAACTGCATCTTCTGCCGGCAAACGTGGTGGCAATTTCTACGGTCTTGGCACCTATCTGGGCCTGGCGGGTGCCTTGTTGGCGATGGTGGCGTTGTTCTCGGTCATGAGCAGCCACTTTCTGTCCTATGACACCTTCAGCACGCTGGCCAACCAGATCCCCGATCTGATGGTGCTGGCGGTGGGCATGACCTTCGTGCTGATCATCGGCGGCATCGACCTGTCGGTCGGTTCGGTGCTGGCACTTGCCGCCTCGACAGTCAGCGTCGCGATTCTCGGCTGGGGCTGGAGCGTGTTGCCGTCCGCTCTGCTCGGTATGGCGGTGGCTGCACTGGCGGGTACGGTGACTGGTTCGATCACTGTAGCGTGGCGTATTCCGTCGTTCATCGTTTCGCTCGGTGTGCTGGAAATGGCCCGTGGCCTGGCGTATCAGATGACCGGTTCGCGCACCGCCTACATCGGTGATTCGTTTGCCTGGCTGTCGAACCCGATCGCCTTTGGTATCTCGCCGTCGTTCATCATTGCCTTGCTGGTGATCTTCATTGCGCAAGCGGTGCTGACCCGCACCGTGTTCGGTCGCTACCTGATCGGCATCGGCACCAACGAAGAAGCGGTGCGTCTGGCCGGGATCAATCCAAAACCGTACAAGATTCTGGTGTTCAGCCTGATGGGGCTGCTCGCCGGCATCGCCGCGCTGTTCCAGATTTCCCGTCTGGAAGCGGCGGATCCGAATGCCGGCTCCGGCCTCGAACTGCAAGTGATCGCTGCGGTGGTCATTGGTGGCACCAGCCTGATGGGGGGGCGTGGTTCGGTGATCAGCACCTTCTTCGGTGTGTTGATCATTTCGGTGCTGGCGGCCGGTCTGGCGCAGATCGGTGCGACGGAGCCAACCAAGCGCATTATCACCGGTGCGGTGATCGTCATTGCGGTGGTACTCGATACCTATCGCAGTCAACGCGCCAGTCGACGGGGCTAAGCCATGGCAACGATCAAGGATGTGGCGGCGCTCGCGGGGATTTCCTACACCACGGTTTCTCACGTGGTGAACAAGACCCGGCCGGTCAGTCAGGAGGTGCGGTTGAAGGTCGAGGCGGCCATCAAAAGCCTCGATTACGTGCCAAGTGCCGTGGCGCGTTCACTGAAAGCCAAGACCACTGCGACCATTGGCTTATTGGTGCCTAACAGCCTCAACCCGTATTTTGCCGAGTTGGCTCGGGGTATCGAGGATTACTGTGAGCGTAACGGCTATTGCGTGATCCTTTGCAACTCTGACGATAACCCGGAAAAACAGCGCAGCTATTTGCGGGTGCTGCTGGAGAAGCGCATTGACGGCCTGATCGTCGCCTCCGCCGGTGGCGACATCGGGCTCGCGCAAGGGCTGGCCGGGGTGAAAACGCCGATGGTCATCGTCGACCGCGGGCTGGATGGCGTGGACGCCGACCTGGTGCGCATCGACCATGAATATGGTGCCTATCTGGCGACGCGTCACCTGCTGGAGCTGGGCCATCGTGACATCGCCACCATCGGCGGTCCGTCGAGCACCAGCGTGGCGCAAATGCGTCAGGCCGGTTTTTGTCGAGCGCTGCAGGAGGCGGGCATCAAGGTGCGGGCCGAGCGCATGCTGGAAAGCGATTTCACCAGCACTGGCGGTTACAACGCGGCGGCGATCCTGCTTGAAAGCAATCCGCCGAGTGCGATCTTCGCCGGTAACGACATGATCGGGATCGGTGTGCTGCGCGCGGCGGCCGAGCGCAATGTCCGCGTACCGAGCGAGCTGTCGGTGATCGGCTTCGACGATATCCAGATGAGTCGCTACGTGTACCCGGCGCTGACCACCGTTGGCCAGTCGATCCTGCAGTTGGGCGAGATGGCTGCCGAAGTGCTGCTGCGAAGGATTGCTACCCCGAGTCTGGTCACCGATCAACGAATCGTGACCCCGAGTATTGTCTTGCGCGAATCGACTGCACCGCTGTCAAGCGTGTTCACCGAGTACCGCTGAAATCGAATTGACGAGTAGTGATGTATGCCAGCAAATGTAGTGGTAATAGGCAGCCTGAACATGGATCTGGTCACCCGGGCGCCACGGCTGCCAAAGGGTGGTGAAACGCTGATCGGTCATTCTTTTGCCACCGTTTCCGGCGGCAAGGGCGCCAATCAGGCAGTCGCTGCTGCGCGCTTGGGTGCGCAGGTGGCGATGGTCGGCTGTGTTGGCAACGATGACTACGGCGTTCAATTGCGCGACGCGTTGCTGGCCGAGCAGATCGATTGTCAGGCGGTGAGCACGGTTGCCGACTCCAGTGGCGTGGCGCTGATTGTGGTCGATGACAACAGTCAGAACGCCATCGTGATCGTCGCTGGCGCCAACGGTGCAATGACCCCGGCGGTGATTGACCGCTTTGATGCAGTTCTGCAGGCGGCCGACGTGATTATCTGCCAGCTGGAGATCCCGGATGCAACGGTGGGGCATGCGCTCAAGCGTGCGCGTGCGCTGGGCAAGACCGTGATTTTAAACCCGGCGCCGGCCAGTCGTCCGCTGCCGGCAGACTGGTATACCACCATCGATTACCTGATTCCCAACGAAAGCGAAGCCGCTGCATTGAGCGGGTTGCCAGTCGATTCGCTGGAGGCCGCAGAAAGCGCTGCCAGTCAGTTGATCGCAATGGGCGCGGGCAAGGTCATCGTTACCCTCGGTGCGCAAGGCTCGCTGTTTGCCAATGGCAAAGATTTCGAGCATTTCCCGGCGCCCAAAGTGCAGGCGGTCGATACCACCGCCGCGGGCGATACCTTTGTTGGTGGTTTTGCCGCAGCGCTCGCCAGTGGCAAATCCGAGGCTGAGGCGATCCGTTACGGGCAAGTCGCTGCAGCGTTATCTGTGACCCGGGCCGGCGCACAGCCTTCCATTCCCACCATGTCCGACGTACAGGCGTTCAAATCCGCATGAAAAAGACTCCTTTGCTCAACGTCGCGTTGTCGCGGCTGATCGCATCCCTGGGCCATGGTGACATGGTGGTGATCGGTGACGCCGGACTGCCGGTTCCTCCTGGTGTTGAACTGATTGATCTGGCGCTGACCCACGGCGTTCCGGATTTTGTCAGTACCCTGAAAGTCGTGCTCAGCGAGATGCAGGTGGAGAGCCATGTGCTGGCCAACGAAATCCTCGACAAGCAGCCGACCGCCCTGGTTGTGCTGGACGAGTTGCAAGAAGAGGGCGCCCTCGGTCGGCGCGATCTGCTGACTCATGAGCAATTCAAGGTCCTTAGCCGACAGGCACGGGCGATTGTTCGTACAGGCGAATGTCAGCCGTACTGCAACATCGTGCTGGTGGCCGGAGTAACGTTCTAATCGGGTTTTCGACCCTTTCATTTTCATCAGCACAAGGAATGCGCCATGCACCGTTACGCTCACAAACTCCACCAATTGCTTCGGAGTCTGCTGCTTTTGTCTTTTATGACCGCCACCAGCGCTCAGGCTGCTGAAAAGATCGACCTGATCATCGACACCGATCCGGGTGCCGACGATGTGGTCGCCTTGCTGTTCGCCCTGGCTTCGCCGGATGAACTGAACATCCGCGCACTGACCACCGTGGCCGGCAACGTGCGCCTCGACAAGACTTCGCGCAACGCGCGCCTGGCTCGCGAGTGGGCAGGGCGCGAGGATGTTCCGGTTTACGCCGGCGCGCCGAAGCCGCTGATGCGTACGCCGATCTACGCCGAGAACATCCATGGCAAGGAAGGCCTGTCGGGTGTCACCGTGCATGAGCCGAAAAAAGGCCTGGCCGAAGGCAATGCGGTCAACTACCTGATCGATACCCTGAAAAAAGCCAAGCCGCACAGCATCACCATCGCCATGCTGGGCCCTCAGACCAACCTGGCGCTGGCGCTGATCCAGGAGCCGGAGATCGTTAACGGTATCAAGGAAGTGGTGATCATGGGCGGCGCGCACTTCAATGGCGGCAACATTACCCCGGTGGCCGAATTCAACTTGTTTGCCGACCCGCAAGCGGCAGAAGTGGTACTCAAGAGTGGTGTAAAACTGACCTATCTGCCGCTGGACGTGACCCACAAGATTCTCACCAGCGACGCCCGCCTGAAGCAGATTGCCGCGCTCAACAACAATGCGAGCAAGATTGTCGGCGACATCCTCAACGAGTACATCAAGGGCGACATGGAGCACTACGGCATCCCTGGCGGTCCGGTGCATGACGCTACCGTCATTGCTTACCTGCTCAAGCCGGAGCTGTTCACCGGTCGCTCGGTGAACGTGGCCATCGACAGCCGCGAGGGGATCACGTTCGGTCAGACCGTGGTCGACTGGTACGATGGTCTGAAACAGCCGAAAAACGCATTTTGGGTCGAGAATGGCGATGCCCAAGGTTTCTTCGATCTGCTGACTGAGCGTCTGAAGCGCTTGAAGTAAGGCCAGGACCCGCAGGTGCAAGTCTGCGGGTTTTTACTCCCTCTCCGTGTCCGCCGTGCTCTTGTCGTCATGCTGGTACCGTTCGAACACTTGAGCGATAAACGTTTGTGCGCCTTGTGTTCCCATCGTCTTGACCAGCAGATCGATGCTGATCAGCGCCAGCTCCTCCGAACTGCCCGGGCTATACGAACTGTGCCCCTTCGGCCAAAGAACCTTGATGTCGGCGGAGATGCTTACGGTGCTCATGAGTGCGCTCGAAAAGTCGGGAATGTCTGAGCGCGAGTTAACCACTTTGTCGGGCGTTTGGCACTGCGACTTAGGCATGGGCGCGACGCTATGCGACACTTGGTCTTTTCCGGTTGAACCAAGGAATGTGCTGTGCAGATCGATTTGAATTCCCCCGACGGCCTCACACTTGACGCTGTGCGCCAGTTGCTCGCGTCGGCCAGCGATGATGTACACACGCAACTGCGCGTGACCAAGGGTGGGATTGCCTATATTTCTTCCGGTGTGACCGGCGGGCAGGATATTGACGGCCTGCTCTTTCGCCTGGAAACCTGGGCCAAGGGTTCGGGGTATGTCGGCAATGTCGCGGCCAGTGATGAAGTCTGGGTGATGCAGATTTTCAATGCGCTTAAAGACAACTGGCCGAATCCGCCGCTCGACTACATCGACGTCTATTGAGCTTCGTTAATATTCGGTGACGATTGTGTGAGGATGCGCTGCACGTTCTTCAGGCAGACTCAGCGTTTTTCCGGATCGTGGGGCAGGGTGGCAGCATTGGTTGTGAAACCAAACGCCAGATTGGCGGTCGCACGATCTCAGCTTAACCATTTGAAAGAAGGAGGCTTCATGCCTTTGAAGTTCGCGTCTCTGGGTGCACTTATGGCCGTTGTCATGTTGGCCGGTTGCAGCACGACCTCCAGCGAGTCGGCAAAGGATCCTGTGGCGACCGATGCCGGTCACAGCCGCTGTGAAGCAAAGGCAGCGGAATTTGCCATCGGTAAAAAGGCTTCGCCGGAACTGCTCGATCAGGCGCGTGCCAAGGCTGGCGCGCAAAACGCCCGTTTCCTCAAGCCAACCGACATGATCACGCTGGAATACCGCTCCGATCGCTTGAATCTGAACACCGACAACAACCTGGTGGTCACCCGCGTCAACTGCGGTTGATCGCAGAGCGCTTTTGTTGCAGGCATAAAAAACCCCGTCACATGGACGGGGTTTTTTTAGCGCGCCGGGAAATTACTCTGGGCGAACTTGTGCAGCTTGCATACCCTTTTGGCCTTTCTCAGCCACGAAAGAGACGGTCTGGCCTTCTTTCAGGCTTTTGAAACCGTCGGATTCGATAGCTTTGAAGTGTACGAACAGGTCGTCACCGCCACCTTGAGGAGTGATGAAGCCGAAGCCTTTTTCATCGTTGAACCATTTAACGGTGCCGGTTTGGCGATTAGACATGGTGTATCTCCAAGAAACATATATTTTCAGTAGTACTGTGCTGCTCAGGCCAACTGGGCACACCCGGGTATCATAGTCGAAATGTTCGCTTTGGTAGCCCCCCGGACGTGCTGTTTGCTTTCATATTGCATCGATTTCAACCTCTGAAATGTCTGCAAGCCCCGGTTTCAGTGGCTTTTGGCCGAAAGAAGAGGGTGTAAAAAAAGCTATAAAACCTGCGTAAATTATCGATTTCGGGGTCTTTTTAGCGATTTTTGGTCTGCCGGACGCCCGAAAAAACATTCGTCAGCGCTTATTTCTGCACGCGGCAAACCGAGATTTCTTTCAGTGCGCGTTGACCCAGTTCACCACTGGGCGGGGTGTTCTTGTCCATCAGCTGCGCGATCTCTTGCGTGGTGAATTTCTTTTCCAGAACATCGGCACCGCAAGCGCAGTGTTTATTGGCTTCGGCTGGATTGACGCTCTTGCTGGCGGCGGCGGTGCAGTCGTTCATGTACTGGGCTTTGACACCGGCAGGCCAGGCCGCGTTGGCGCTCAGCGGCAGTAGCAGGGCCAGCGGGGCCGCGTAAGCAAAAAGTCGGGTAAGGCGCATGTCGGAAACTCCTTGGGTTGATATCGGCGACGATTCTCAGCTTATTTGAGGCAAAGCGTATATCCCAAGTTCACTTTGCGCCGCAAAAATGCATAAATCTTCAGCACTGAAAATCCTTCGACTCGATGACCGCTCATCTGTGTTAGCATGCCGGGCTCATGCGTTCTCAGGCTCCGGATGGCCTTCAGCCCCGAAGCGGTCAGCGTGCGAAACCCTGATTTGAATCCCAGTCACTCTGGTTCGGTTTTCCGGTTGGCCGCAAGGCTCCTGCCGCTGTAAGGCAGGCGTTCGTCATTGAATGGCCTGGATCGGATCTTGTACTGGCTCATCCCAACCCACGTGACCTTTGGTAGGGGTCACCACTAGGAGAGGAGGCGCCATGCCAACTATTACTCTTCCCGACGGCAGTCAACGTTCATTCGATCACCCGGTTTCCGTAGCCGAGGTCGCCGCATCCATTGGTGCCGGTCTGGCCAAGGCCACCGTGGCCGGCAAGGTCAACGGCAAGCTGGTTGACGCCTGCGACATCATCGACAGCGACGCGACGCTGCAAATCATCACGCCAAAGGATGAAGAGGGGCTGGAGATCATTCGCCACTCTTGCGCGCACCTGGTTGGCCATGCGGTCAAGCAACTGTACCCGACTGCGAAAATGGTCATCGGCCCGGTTATCGACGAAGGCTTCTATTACGACATCGCCTTCGAACGTCCTTTTACGCCGGACGACATGGCCGCCATCGAACAGCGCATGCATCAGCTGATCGACAAGGATTACGACGTCATCAAGAAAGTCACTCCGCGCGCCGAAGTGATCGAAGTGTTCAAGGCTCGCGGCGAAGATTACAAGCTGCGTCTGGTCGAGGACATGCCGAACGAGCAGGCCATGGGCCTGTATTACCACGAAGAATACGTCGACATGTGCCGCGGCCCGCACGTGCCGAACACGCGTTTCCTGAAGTCCTTCAAACTGACCAAATTGTCCGGTGCCTACTGGCGCGGTGATGCCAAGAACGAGCAACTACAGCGCGTTTACGGTACTGCCTGGGCAGACAAGAAGCAGCTGGCGGCTTACATCCAGCGCATCGAAGAAGCGGAAAAGCGCGATCACCGCAAGATCGGCAAGCGCCTGGGCCTGTTCCACACCCAGGAAGAAGCGCCGGGCATGGTGTTCTGGCACCCGAACGGCTGGACCCTGTATCAAGTGCTCGAGCAGTACATGCGCAAGGTGCAGCGTGACAATGGCTACCTCGAGATCAAGACCCCGCAAGTGTCGATCGCAGTCTGTGGGAAAAATCCGGGCACTGGGCCAACTACGCCGACAACATGTTCACCACCGAGTCGGAAAGCCGCGACTACGCCATCAAGCCGATGAACTGCCCGTGCCACGTGCAGGTGTTCAATCAGGGTCTGAAGAGCTACCGCGAGCTGCCGATGCGTCTGGCCGAATTTGGTGCGTGCCACCGTAACGAGCCGTCGGGTGCGTTGCACGGCATCATGCGGGTGCGCGCGTTCACTCAGGACGACGCGCACATTTTCTGCACCGAAGAGCAGATGCAGGCTGAATCCGCAGCGTTCATCAAGCTGACCATGGATGTTTATCGCGACTTCGGCTTCACCGACGTCGAGATGAAACTGTCCACTCGTCCGGAAAAACGCGTAGGTTCCGACGAGCTGTGGGATCGCGCCGAAGCGGCACTGGCGGCAGCCCTCGATAGCGCGGGCCTGCCGTATGATCTGCAACCGGGCGAAGGTGCGTTCTACGGTCCGAAGATCGAGTTCTCGCTGAAAGATTGCCTCGGTCGCGTCTGGCAGTGTGGTACCTTGCAGCTCGATTTCAACCTGCCTGTCCGTCTCGGCGCCGAATACGTCTCCGAAGACAACAGCCGCAAGCATCCGGTGATGTTGCACCGCGCGATCCTCGGTTCTTTCGAGCGTTTCGTCGGGATTCTGATCGAGCACTACGAAGGTGCATTCCCTGCGTGGCTCGCGCCAACGCAGGCAGTGATCATGAATATCACTGATAAACAGGCAGATTTCGTCGCTCAGGTTGAAAAAAACTCTCAACGAAAGCGGATTTCGTGCCAAGTCCGACTTGAGAAATGAAAAGATCGGCTTTAAAATCCGCGAGCATACTTTGCTCAAGGTTCCCTATCTTTTGGTTATCGGAGATAAGGAAGTCGAGATGCAGACTGTCGCTGTGCGTACTCGTGAAGGTGCTGACCTGGGCTCGATGCCCGTCGCCCAGTTCGCTGAGTTTCTCGCGCAAGCGGTTTCCCGGCGTGGTCGCCCAGATTCGGAGTAATTATTATTAAGCGTGAAATGAGACAAGATAAACGAGCTGCACCGAAAGCCCCGATCAACGAGAATATCTCGGCACGCGAGGTTCGGTTAATTGGCGCTGATGGCGAGCAGATTGGCATCGTCTCGATTGATGAAGCGCTTCGTATTGCTGAAGAAGCAAAGCTTGATCTGGTAGAAATCTCTGCTGACGCAGTCCCACCGGTTTGCCGGGTGATGGACTACGGCAAATCGATCTTCGAAAAGAAGAAGCAGATTGCAGCAGCGAAGAAAAACCAGAAGCAGATTCAGGTAAAAGAAATCAAGTTTCGTCCAGGGACGGAGGAAGGGGATTACCAGGTAAAACTGCGCAACCTGGTACGTTTCCTGAGTGACGGGGACAGGGCCAAGGTATCCTTGCGATTCCGCGGCCGTGAGATGGCCCACCAGGAGCTGGGGATGGAACTCCTCAAGCGGGTTGAAGCTGACCTGCTCGAGTACGGTTCGGTCGAACAGCATCCTAAGATGGAAGGACGCCAGCTGATCATGGTCATCGCCCCGAAAAAGAAGAAGTAATCAACAGGGCACGGCAGGCCTTCTGATTATGTTTATCAACTGAATGCGGAGTATCCGAACATGCCAAAAATGAAAACCAAAAGTGGTGCTGCTAAGCGGTTTCTGAAAACTGCTAACGGTATCAAGCACAAGCACGCTTTCAAGAGCCACATCCTGACCAAAATGTCGACCAAGCGTAAGCGTCAACTGCGCGGTAGCAGCTTGCTGCATCCGTCTGACGTGGCAAAAGTCGAGCGCATGCTGCGCCTTCGTTAATTTTAGTCAAGAATAGAGGAAGTAACTCATGGCTCGTGTAAAGCGTGGCGTCATTGCCCGTAAGCGTCACAAAAAAATTCTGAAACTTGCTAAAGGCTACTACGGCGCACGCTCCCGCGTATTCCGTGTTGCCAAGCAAGCGGTAATCAAGGCAGGCCAATACGCCTACCGTGACCGTCGTCAGAAAAAACGTCAGTTCCGCGCTCTGTGGATCGCTCGTATCAACGCTGGTGCTCGTGTTAACGGTCTGTCCTACAGCCGTTTCATTGCTGGCCTGAAAAAAGCGTCCATCGAGATCGACCGTAAGGTTCTGGCTGATCTGGCAGTGAACGAAAAAGCGGCGTTTGCTGCGATTGTCGAGAAAGCTAAAGCCACCTTGGCTTAAGTACCCCCGACAGTCACCCGGCCTCACCTCTGTGGGGTCAGGTGTTAAACGTCATAAATAGGGGAAGAGCCTTCAAGCTCTTCCCCTATTTTGTATCTGGAGTCTGTACATGGAAAACCTGGATGCGCTGGTCTCTCAAGCACTAGAGGCTGTGCAAAGCGCTGAAGATATCAATGCCCTGGAGCAAATCCGGGTTCAATACCTTGGCAAAAAGGGTGAATTGACTCAGGTGATGAAGACCCTGGGGAATTTGCCGGCAGAAGAGCGTCCGCAAGTCGGCGCCCTGATCAACGTTGCCAAGGAGCGTGTTACAGGCGTTCTCAATGCGCGCATGGCCCTGTTTGAAGAAGCTGAACTGGCTGCCAAACTGTCTGCCGAATCCATTGACGTGACGTTGCCGGGCCGTGGCCAGACCTCCGGTGGTCTGCATCCGGTGACCCGGACTCTGGAACGAGTCGAGCAGTTCTTCACCCGCATCGGCTACGGCATCGCCGAAGGCCCTGAGGTCGAAGACGACTATCACAACTTCGAAGCGCTCAACATCCCAGGCCACCACCCGGCCCGGTCGATGCATGACACTTTCTATTTCAATGCGAACATGTTGCTGCGCACCCATACCTCGCCGGTACAGGTCCGCACCATGGAGTCCAAGCAGCCGCCGATCCGCATCGTCTGCCCAGGTCGTGTGTATCGCAGCGACTCCGATATCACCCACTCGCCGATGTTCCACCAGGTCGAAGGCCTGCTGGTCGATCGCGATATCAATTTCGCCGATCTCAAAGGCACCATCGAAGAATTCCTGCGGGTGTTCTTCGAGAAAGAGCTGGCCGTACGTTTCCGTCCTTCTTACTTCCCGTTCACCGAGCCATCCGCTGAAGTCGACATGGAATGCGTGATGTGCAGCGGTAAAGGCTGCCGCGTCTGCAAGCAGACCGGCTGGCTGGAAGTCATGGGCTGCGGCATGGTCCACCCGAACGTGCTGCGCATGTCTGGCATCGATCCGGAAGAGTTCTCCGGTTTTGCTTTCGGTATGGGCGTCGAGCGTCTGGCCATGCTCCGTTACGGCGTGAACGACTTGCGTCTGTTCTTCGACAACGACTTGCGGTTCCTCGCGCAATTTCGCTAGTCGTAACGAATTCTTAGGAGAGCAGGATGAAATTCAGTGAACAATGGCTGCGTGGCTGGGTTAGCCCGCAGGTAAGTCGCGACGAGCTGGTTGCTCGTCTGTCGATGGCGGGTCTGGAGGTCGATAGCGTGACCCCGGCCGCCGGTGTATTCAGCGGCGTGGTCGTGGGCGAGGTGCTGAGCACCGAGCAACACCCTGACGCCGACAAGCTGCGTGTGTGCCAGGTCAGCAATGGCGCGGAGACCTTCCAGGTCGTGTGCGGTGCGCCAAACGTGCGTCCGGGCCTGAAGATTCCGTTCGCCATGATCGGCGCCGAACTGCCGGGCGACTTCAAGATCAAGAAGGCCAAGCTGCGCGGCGTCGAGTCCAACGGCATGTTGTGCTCGCAAGCCGAGCTGCAGATTGGTGAAGGCAACGACGGTCTGATGGAACTGCCGGCCGATGCGCCGGTGGGCGAAGATTTCCGTGTGTATCTGGATCTGGAAGACGCCAGCATCGAGGTCGACCTGACCCCGAACCGTGGCGACTGCTTGTCGCTGGCCGGTCTGGCCCGTGAAGTGGGTGCGCTGTACGCCGCTCCGGTTACCCGTCCGGTGGTCATGGCGATTCCGGCAGTGCACGACGAAGTGCGTCCGGTAGACGTGCTGGCGCCTGCCGCTTGCCCGCGTTACCTGGGGCGTGTCATCCGTAACGTTGACCTGTCCAGGCCGACCCCGCTATGGATGGTTGAGCGACTGCGCCGCGCCGAAGTGCGCAGTATCGACGCTGCCGTCGACATCACCAACTACGTGATGCTCGAGCTGGGTCAGCCGCTGCACGCGTTCGATCTCGCCGAAATCAATGGCGGCATCCGCGTGCGTATGGCGGAAGAGGGCGAGAAGCTGGTGCTGCTCGACGGTCAGGAAGTCAGCCTGCGCAGCGATACGCTGGTGATCGCCGACCATACTCGCGCTCTGGCGATTGCCGGCGTGATGGGTGGTGAGCACAGCGGTGTGTCCGCGACCACGCGCGACGTGTTCCTGGAAAGTGCGTTCTTTGACCAGATCGCTGTGGCGGGCAAGGCCCGTTCCTACGGCCTGCACACCGATGCTTCGCACCGATACGAGCGTGGCGTGGACTGGCAACTGGCCCGTGAAGCCATGGAGCGCGCCACTGGCCTGCTGCTGGAAATCACCGGTGGTGAAGCCGGCCCGATCATCGAGACCGTCAGCGAGCAACACCTGCCGTCGATCGCGCCGATCACCCTGCGTGCACAGCGCATCACCCAGATGCTGGGGATGGACATGGATTCGGCGCAGGTTGAGCGTCTGCTCAGCGCTTTGGGTCTGAAGATTTCCGCTGACGGAGCAGGTCAGTGGCGCGTAGAAGTGCCAAGCCACCGTTTCGATATCAGCCTGGAAGTCGATCTGATCGAAGAGCTGGCGCGTCTTTACGGCTACAACCGTCTGCCGGTTCGTTACCCGCAAGCGCGTCTGGCGCCACAAGCCAAAGCTGAAGCACGCAGCGAGCTGCCTGAGTTGCGTCGTCTGCTGGTTGCCCGTGGTTATCAGGAAGCGATCACTTACAGCTTCATCGATCCCAAGCAGTTCGAACTGTTCAATCCGGGCGTTGAGCCGCTGCTGCTGGCCAACCCGATTTCCAATGACATGGCTGCCATGCGCTCGTCGCTGTGGCCGGGCCTGGTCAAGGCGTTGCAGCACAACCTGAACCGTCAGCAGGATCGCGTGCGTCTGTTCGAAAGCGGTCTGCGCTTCGTCGGTCAGCTGGAAGGTCTGAAGCAAGAGCCGATGCTCTCGGGTGTTGTTTGCGGCAGCCGTCTGCCGGAAGGTTGGGCACAGGGTCGCGACAGCATCGATTTCTTCGATGTGAAAGCTGACGTTGAAGCGGTGCTGGGTTACGCCGGTGCGTTGGAGGCCTTCACTTTCACTCCGGGCAAACATCCGGCGCTGCACCCGGGTCAAACCGCGCGCATTGAACGTGATGGGCGTGAAGTCGGCTTCATCGGTGCGATTCACCCTGAACTGTCCAAAGCCTTGGGTCTGGATCGTCCGGTATTCGTCTTCGAGCTGGTTTTGGCTGAAGTCGCTTCCGGAAAAATGCCGCAATTCCACGAGTTGTCGCGTTTTCCTGAAGTGCGTCGTGACCTTGCACTGATCGCGCACAAAGACGTCGCGGCCTCGGCTGTACTGGACGTAATCCGTGAAAATGCAGGCGAATGGCTCACGGATCTCAGGCTGTTTGACGTGTATCAGGGTAAAGGCATTGATCCTGATAGAAAAAGCCTTGCAGTTGGCTTGACCTGGCAGCATCCATCGCGCACTCTTAATGACGATGAGGTGAATTCGACGACGCAAAATATCCTCACCTCGCTCGAACAAAGGTTGAACGCCACGTTAAGGAAGTGACGTATGGGGGCTTTGACGAAAGCTGAGATGGCGGAACGTCTGTATGAAGAGCTGGGCCTGAACAAGCGGGAAGCCAAGGAATTGGTCGAACTGTTTTTCGAGGAAATCAGGCACGCTCTTGAAGACAACGAGCAGGTCAAATTGTCCGGTTTCGGCAATTTCGACCTTCGGGACAAACGCCAGCGGCCTGGCCGCAACCCGAAAACGGGGGAAGAAATCCCGATCACGGCTCGCCGTGTGGTCACCTTTCGTCCAGGGCAGAAGTTGAAGGCCCGAGTTGAGGCTTATGCTGGAACCAAGTCATAACGACGAGCTACCCGTCATCCCGGGCAAACGCTACTTCACCATTGGTGAAGTCAGCGAGCTGTGTGCGGTAAAACCACACGTGCTGCGCTACTGGGAGCAGGAGTTTCCTCAGCTCAACCCCGTCAAACGCCGCGGAAACCGCCGGTATTATCAGCGCCAGGACGTGCTGATGATCCGGCAGATCCGCGCGCTCCTTTACGATCAGGGTTTCACCATCGGCGGCGCGCGCCTGCGTTTGTCCGGCGATGAAGCCAAAGACGACACCACCCAATACAAGCAAATGATCCGCCAGATGATTGCTGAGCTTGAAGATGTACTGGTGGTGCTCAAAAAATAAAAAGCTGCGTTTGAATACTTCCAGTTTTCAAAAGCTTGCGCTATATTCTTGAGCGCTCTTCGAGATGAAGGGCAGGTTCCAAACCAGTCGGGGCGTAGCGCAGTCCGGTAGCGCACTAGCATGGGGTGCTAGGGGTCGAGTGTTCGAATCACTCCGTCCCGACCATTATTCCTGAGTAAAATCAGACACTTGAGCCGATCAAATGGATCGGCTTTTTTGTGCCTGCGTAAAACCCGCGCAAAACTTGCGCAAAACTACCCGGTGATTTCGCTGATATTCAGGTCTGGAATTGCCTCCGACCAGACAATTTCGGCGTGGTCTTTCTGGTAGTTTTTGGTCATGGTTTCGCTGGCGTGGCCGGCGATCTTCTGACCGTCCTTCCCGGCTTTCTGGTACAGGTGCAGCGACAGCGCCCGCACTTCATGAAAGCCTGGCATTTCCTCTTCCTTCCATCCTTTGTAACAACCCGCCGCTTCTCGGGCCTCTTTGAAGGCTCGCGTCAAATATCGTTCTTCGACCTGAGTCCAGTGATCCTTCGTCTGCGCCTGCTTCTGCTTTTTGCGGTCTGGCCGACGGTGGATTAGGTAAGGCGAGACGATGTCATCACGGCACCGGCTGATCACGGCTTGGAGTTCTTCGGTCACTTTGAACCGGATCCATGCTGCATCACTGGCTTTGGCCGTCTTCTGCTGCACCACATACAGAAATCCCTCCCGAACACCGTCGAAACGCATGTTGAGGATGTCGGTGCGCCGCTGCGCGGTGATCAACGCCAAATCTATCGCGTTCTGCAGCCAGAACGGCGACTTCTCCCGAATGGCTTTCAGGCCTTCGACGGTGTGCCGCTTGCGTTGCTTCTTCTCAATGCGGTTGATGGTGCTGGCCGCCGGATTGTCCGGACAGAGGCCTTTGGCCGCTGCGTGGTTGAAGATGTCGATCAGCAGGGCCCGGCACTGGTTGGCAGTGCGCGGCGTGAGGGCGTCCAACATTTCCGCGATCATGCGGATCGTGATCTGGTCGACTGCCTTGCCTTCAAACTGTTTTCGGAAGCGGCGAAAGTGCACGGCGTACAGGCCCAAGGTGCCTTTAGCCAGTTCGCGCGGCGGAAGCACTTCACGCTCATAGGTGTCCAGGAAGCCGGCGAACGATTCGGTTGGGCTGCTCATTACGGCGCCGACCAGGTCAGCGCCGCGCATGAACTCCAGATTCAACTGCTTGGCGGCATCGATCGCTTTGATTCGGTCAGTGCCGAACTGGAACCACTTCCCGTCAGTAGGTCGCCGGTAGCGATAGCTCGAACGCCGCGAATCGAAGTACAGGTTCTGCGGAAGGTTCTTGTTCGCCTTGTTGCGCGGCCGTGGAACCATCATGCAGCTCCTTTCAACACCATCGCGACCAGGTCGTTGCCTTCCGACTTGCTGAACGCTGTCCAATCGACATACCAGAGTTTTCCAATCTGCTCACCGGGCACCTGACCGTTACGGATGTAGTTGCGGATTGCTTGGGGGCAGGGTGGCGTGCCGTTAGGGCCCCAGCGTCGACGTTGAAACTCGCTTATCTTGATCAATTCTCGATTCATTGATTACCTCGGAAGCATCCGCGACGGATCGGCTGACATCATGATTGATTAGGTGGTTGCCAACTGGGTGCGGCGGAGAGGGAAGGCCTCTCCCTCCCACGGCCCTGGCTTTCCGCGTATCACGCCATACCGTTTGTAACGCTGAGGTCTTTTGCTGGAGAACAGCAACTCACAAGCCTCGAAGAGGGCTTTTTCCCCCTTGAGGGCGATCAGCTCTTGCCCTGCAATTGACCCCACTTGAACCCATCCCGACTTGTCGCGACCATAGTTCTCAGTCTTTAACAGTCGGTAACGATTTCGGTGCCCAGTACTGGGAGAGGAGGTTTCAGTGTTCAGGTAGAAGTGGACTCCATCTCGATGAGTGCGCAGGATTGTTTTAGCCATTCTGCTGCTCCGATTTGGATACTGATCGAAGATTCAGTAGCTTGAGGCCGCATGCTTTGGCTAGCTTCTGAAGCTTCCTTACGGTCGTCTGCTCCCGCTTCATCGCCATGCCCAGGTCGATCGGGCGTTGGCCGAACTCCGCGAATTTGTTTGCATTGGTCACGGTTTGTCCTCTCATTTGTGGATGTCTACGAGGCAATTTCTCCAGACGAGCAAGGTTCTGCCGCGTTCGTTGGCGTTCACGATAGGGGAGAAGTGCTCTAGGTTCGCCGTAAGGCAAAGGAAATGCAGGCAAATAATTAGCAAATGCTAAATTGAATATCAATGCAAATTGCTAAATGCTATCTCTAATTTGCTTTTTCTTGCTCGCGTTGAGCCAGCTGAGACTCGTAGTGGCGATTTAATGGTGCTAGTGTGAACAAAGTAACTGAGCGTTTGTGTTGGCTCGGATTGAGCCGAATAAAAATAATAATGGAACAGCGCAATGAGAAGGATAACGGCTAAAGAACGCCTCAGGTTCGAGAGGGTTCGTCGGAATCGCGAATCTCAGCATCGAAGGCATTTGCCGAGTTCCCGGCCCAAGCGACGGGGTAAGGGGGCCATCACAAAGCCCCTTCCTTTAATCGCTCCCGCAGAAATTACGCTGACGGACGTAAGCGGCCATCATCAACTGGTGGGTCTGATCAAAGCCATGCGAAAAAAATGTTTCTCAGGGCGTCCGCGTGCTCCTCGATTTCAAGAATACGAAAAAAGTTCATAGCTGCGGAACACTTCTGTTGGTCGCCGAAATTGACCGAATTGTCAGGTCTGTAGGGGTGGCCTTCGTCAGCTCCACATACCCAAACGATGAAAAAGTCGAAAAAGTTTTTCAGCAGATCGGGCTCCTTAAGCTCCTCGGTAAGGATCATCGTTTACAGGTCACTGAAGACGATAGAGATGTTTTCCACTGGAGATATGCCAGCGGAGTCGATGTGTCGGCTATCCAAGCGGATCCCATCCTCAAGGGAATAAAAACCCAAATTCCAAAGAGTTACAGGAAGGTCGTAGTCGGAGTGGAGGAGGCGATGGACAACTCAGTCCACCATGCTTACATCACTCATCGAGGGGATCGACTGAGTGGCCGGTGGGAGGAGGCAGATGCTAGGAGATGGTGGCTCTTCGCAGAAGTGCTTGACGATTGGCTTCATGTCAATTTTTGTGATTTAGGTATTGGTATTCCTCGCAGCCTCCCGGCAAGCTGGGCAGAAGAAGCTAAAGACATTGTCACTTTGGCACTGTCTAGGGCAAAAAAAGATGTTCGAATGATCCGTAGAGCTTTTGAGGTAGGTAGGACAAGGACTGAATTGGAACATCGTGGAAAAGGCTTGAAAAATATAGCAATTGCAGCAAAGGAACTTGGCGGGGTGCTTACGATCCACAGCAATGCCGGATGCGTTCGGAGAGACTATAGAAAAAACGGTCTTGTGGAACGTTCCCTTTCGTACAAGCGTTCTATAATGGGCACCGTTATCCAGTGGTCTATTCCACTCAAAATAGGTATGGAGAAATGAGCGTGGGCTCCATCAATGTGACAAAGCAGTTCAGCGAATACCCCGCTGGGCGTTACCGCAGGGACGGAAATTTTTCGGGCGAGGTATTTCGAGACGATTGGCTTGCCCCGTATCTGGATCGCCACGACGTCGTTGAGATCGATCTTGATGGCGCAATGGGATATGGATCATCGTTCTTAGAGGAAGCTTTTGGCGGCCTTGTGCGTAAGCATAAGATGAAGCCTGCATGCTACGGCAAAAGCTAAAAATTAAATCGGATGATGAGCCATCCTTGGTGAACGAGATTTGGATCTATATTGACGATGCCAACTCCTGAAACCGGTGCCGTGGAAATCGGTGATTGGCCTACATGGGGTGCGTTCGCATTGGCAGGTATCAGCCTCATTTGGCAATTCGTGAACGAATGGCGTGGCTCTAGGAAGGAAAAGAGAAATTATCGTCTAGCTAGAATTGAAGCTCTCGAAGTGAACATTGCGGAAATTCGATCTCTAGCGATGGCCTATTGGCTTCAACCTGAGAGCTCAAGCTCCCGGGATGGTCTTATGTTGGTGTTTCACGTGAAGGAACTCTCTGTATCCGCCTCTCGTTACAAAAGCTTCCTTTGGCACGGGATCGAGACGGATGTCATGAGGCTTAAGGTTCAGACAACTGGTGCGAATTTTCAGCAGGCAGACCGCCCCCAGTTGAGCGCAGATGATCCATTTGTGAAGCAGTTCATGACGACTTCTTCTGATTTGGGGAGACGTCTTAGGGATTGTAAAGACGAAATCGAAAGAAAATGAGCCCGGCCATTGCGTCGGGCTCATTGTTTCTGAACTCCTATGCTCCGCCCTCTAGCTCCTCTAGCTCCTCTAGCTCCTCTAGCTCCTCTAGCCCCTCTGTCGCCTGGGTGAACTTCACCCCCCGCATTTCGCACGAGCTGACGCCACTCTTCAGGAGAAATCAATTCATCCTGTTCCATCGTGTCCGCCATTTTCAGCAGTTCGTCATACTGTTCCTCGGCGGTCATTCGGATTTCTGTTTCCTCCAGCAACAAGCGCTAGGCGGCTAGGGCTTGTTTTCTCTCTTCTTCTTTCATGGCGATTCACCTAAGGGAGTGTGAATCGATAGAGCCCATCGGAAGCTGCAGGGTTCAGTTGTCCTGACTGACGCTCGCCTCAACTCTGTCTCGCTTCTCATGGCAAGGAGGGCAAGGCGGCTAAGATATCTCCCAGCGTCGCTTTGTCCCGGTCAAAGTAGGCGCCTCCGGCGTTTGTTACTGGGAACTG
This sequence comes from Pseudomonas sp. MD195_PC81_125, assembly GCF_014060985.1. Lineage (NCBI taxonomy): Bacteria > Pseudomonadati > Pseudomonadota > Gammaproteobacteria > Pseudomonadales > Pseudomonadaceae > Pseudomonas > Pseudomonas sp. MD195_PC81_125. Next base: position 1,412 of record NZ_JABULD010000126.1, on the reverse strand, counting down.
TTGGTCGCCGATCTCGACGACGTCCACCAGCGCAAAGAGTGAGATCAGTTCAGGTCCTTTCGCGTTGCGGATTTCTCGAGCTGTACCGTCATCCCACTCGGCGGTCGATGCTTCAGCTTCTTCTCGTGAACTGAAGAGTTCGAGGATTTCCGTCGACCAGAACTTGCTGTGATCGCGATATTGGATTTTGTCTGGTGATTCAGCAGTTGCAAGAAAGAAGGCGTGCCTTATTGCGAGTGCATGAAGATCTGGATGGTTCGGTCCACGGCGAATGATCCAGGCGCCGTTGGGGCCCTTGGCGCTGATGTGTGGGATCAGCGCGAATTGCTCGATGGTCGGCTCATCGTCAAATGGGTAGTACGGTAGGGAGGGCCTACCGAGATGCAAGACTGTAGCCCCGCATCTCAATCTTCCTCGGTGGCTCTCTGAAGCGTCCCAATTTCCGAAAGGGGAGTACCTGGCCATCAACCGGATGATCGCCGGCACAAGCGCTTGGGATTTTTTGCCCATCATAGGCGCGACCCTAATGAGCTTGCGGTCTCGCTCGCGTACTGTGGCGCTCGGGACCGGCTCAAGATCTTCCCGCGCGATCTCTACAAAGTCCCACGCGATGATGCCGTCCCTCTCTTGGGCCACTAGCTGTTGTAGCCGCTCGGGCGCCATGTAGAGTTGTTCCGCCCGCAAGGGAATCAAGTCCGTCTCCCTCTCGGCGCGGCCGGCGCTTGGGTCCGGGGTTATTGAATTGATCGGCGCTCTCCAATCACACCCAGGACTGTTCCAGATTTGAACGGCGTTCTCAAACACTACACCGGCGGTGCTGCTCTCCGGAGTTCCAAAGTAGTAGCGAGCGTATTGAGGCGTGCCGAAGAACGTCTTGGTCATAGAGGAAGGAGAGGGATGGGTCCCATCAACGACCTTGTACTCGAGGACTAGGTCCAAGTCGCCACACATCAGTGCGCCGCGGGCGTAGGAGCCCACTACCCACAAAGAGGTGATCTCAATCAGGGAGGCCGCCGGCCTCTTGAGGAAGTTTTTGTAGGCGATCGTACGGATGGATGCCTCGTCTAGCCTCCGGCATATCCGCTCCAGCTTCTTCGTGAACGACTCGCGGGGATAGCGCTTTTCGAGTGCGGCCATGCTCTTGTCTTTTCACGTAGGGTGACGAGGTCAACCGTATCACTACACGCGACCAAATCACCATTAGCAGACGATACAGTCGTTTCGTATCCCGGATTATGCAGCTAAAGTGAGACGGCATCTGGCCATCATGGACGGCACTGGGGCAGAGCATGATCGTTTTCTTGAGCTCCTCAGCCAGTACCGTACCCAACAATTAAACAGGGATTTGTCATGAAAAGAATTATGGGTGTTTTGTTAGCTGTCCTCCTAAGTTCTAGCGCTGGCGCGGAGAC
>NZ_JABULD010000599.1:0-14389 GCF_014060985.1 Pseudomonas sp. MD195_PC81_125 | reverse complement strand
CCCCAATCCCTGTGGGAGCGAGCCTGCTCGCGAATTCGGTGTGTCATTCGACAAAGATGTTGGCTGATCCGGCGCCTTCGCGAGCAAGCTCGCTCCCACAGGGGATGGCGGGGTGTCAGAAAGGAATTCTTTTGCTGTCATGCCCCGGACTCCTGAATCGCCCGCACCACGGTGTCGAGGTTGCCGGTCATTTCCTTTTCGTACTTGTCGGCGCTGTATTCGCCGTAGGAAATGTGCGACAGCGGGTACAGCTTCACCCCAGACTCACGCTGGATGGTTTCGACGTAGGTCGAAGGGAAATCCATCTCGGAGAAGATCACCTTCACATCGAGTTCGCGCAGTTGGTCGATGGTCTTTTTCAACTGGCTCGGGCTCGGTTCGATGCCATGGGCCGGTTCGACCACGGCCGTCACTTCCAGGCCGAATTCGCGCAGCAGATAGTCATAAGCCGCATGCACCGTGGCCACGCGCAGCTCGGCGTTCGGTGCCTGGGTCATTTTGGCCAAGGCATCGGCGCGCATCTGCCGCAGGCGTTTGCCGTAGGCGCGGGCGTTCTGGGTATAGGTCTTGGCGTTGTCCGGATCGAGCTTGCCCAGCTCGCGGGCAATATTGTTGACCTGAGCAATCGAGGCGCTGATCGACAGGAAGGTATGCGGGTTGACCACTTTGCCGGCGCCGCGCGCGGCGGTTCCGGTGGCGGCCAGCAGCGGCACGTTTTCGTTGGCTTCGATGGTCTTGATGTTCGGCGTTTCGCTGGCGGCGATCATGCGGTCGGCGAAGTCGTCATGGCCGACCCCGTTGAGCACGATCACGTCCAGCCCGCTGATGCGCTTGATGTCTTCGGCGCGTGGCTCGTAGGCGTGCGGGTTGAAACCGGCGGGAATCAGCGGCACCACCTCGGCCTTGTCGCCGACTATGTTCGCCACATAGCTGTAGTACGGGTGCAGGGTGATGCCGATGCGCAGGCGTTTGCCCGGATCGGCGCTGGCCAGCGGGCTCAGCAGGCACGCGCACAGGCCTAACAACAGGGTGCGCAGGAGGGGACGGCGAGGCAGGGAAATAAGCATGGGCAAGCGGTCTTCTCTCGGGTGAAGGCGAAGGTTCAGTGGCGATGCTCGCGGGTCACGCCGGCATCGAACTGCGCGATGATCTGTTTCCAGCCAGCGGCGGACAGCGCGGCGTCGGTCAGCTCGGCGGGCGTCTGCACCCCGGCATCGCGGTTGAGCCAGATGTCCGGCGCGGCAGTGGCGTCGGCGCTCAGCCGCATCAAGAATGAACCGGCGACGGCGGGCGCCTGGCTGTGGCCGAAATAGGCGGTGTCCGCCAGCAATTGCCAGACGTGACCGCCTCGGCTGACCGAACTGGCGTCCTGGACGAACGGGGCGAAACCGTCTTCGGCCAGGGTCGGTGGCGTCGGCAGGCTTTGCTGTTCTGCACGCAGCAGGCGGATTTCGTCGAGGGTCACCCGCAGGTCGGCGTAGATGCCTTGCTCGGCGGCACTCAGGTCGCGCCGCGCATCGAGCTGATGGCTGGCAACCGGTTCCGGTTCATGGGACACCCCGCGCCACGCCACCACCGAGCCGGCGACGGCAAGGATCAGTAAACACAACAGCAGAACGTTAAGGGTTTCATGCCCGGCACCGGCCGGGCGGACGACTTGCGAGGTGGGCGTGCTCATGGGGCCTCGATGTCGGCTTGGTCGATTTCCACGACGTGGCCGGGGCCGGCGTCGAACAGCACGTAAAACTCGGCTGCCGGTTTCTTGAACGTCACGGTCGAGTCGGCGCCGAGCTTGCCCGGCAGCAGAATGGTTTCGTCGTAACCGATCACATCGAGGGTCACCCCTGGGGCGCCGCTGCCGTCGGAGAAGCCGCCGGTGCATTTGATCTGCTCGGCATCAACGGCTTTGCATTCGCACATCGGGTTATGGGCCAGGGCGCCGGCGCTGAAACCTGCGCACAGCATCAGCAACGCGGCGCGCAACCGCAGGCGGGAAGGGCGTTGAACGAGGTTCATGGTTTGGCTCCTTGTTTGGTCAGCCAGGCGAGGGTCGCGGGAGAGGCCTGGCTCAGGGGAATCGAGGCTTGGTGCAGGCTGCCGTCCCAGCCTTCCATGGTGATCCACAGTTCGGCATCGGCCTTGGTCTTTTCCGCCACCGGCAGTTGCGCGCCCATGCGATACGGCGTGCCGAAGAAAATCACCCCGGCGGCGCGCAGGCTGCGCGGTTTGCCGATGCGCAGGTAGGTGGCCTTGACCTGTTCGACACAGGCGTCGCAGAGGGCGGCATTGAAGTCCTTCATGTAGCCGGCGGGGCCGCTCAGGCGCGGTGCTTCATTGCGCAGTTCGGCCAGGCGCAGGCTCCACGGGCCGACCTGGATTTCGCCGACCTCATGTTCACCGAGGCCGACGTCACCGCGAAACAGCGCGGCATCGGCGAAGTACTTGGGCATGAACCCCAGCGGAATCAGCAGCAACAAGGCGTTCAGGTGAAAGCGCCATTTGTGCCAGAAGCGGCGCAGGGCGGACGGTGGGGCAGTGCGATTGGACGGGCTCACAGGCTGACCTCCGCCGGTTCACGGCTGACGCGGGGGCTGCGGGCCTTTTTATTCTCGCGCTTGAGGGCGTTGGCGGTGGCCAGCGCGGTGCGCTTGGTCCAGATCAACAGGCCGCTGAGGACCATCATGCTCAGCAGCAGGCCGAAGAAGAACCAGATCAGTTTGATCCACAGACCGCCGAAATCACCGGTGTGCAGCGGGCGCATCGACTCGGTGACGAACTCCAGCGAAGAGCGGTCAGTCAGCAGTCGGGTGGCGGCCATGTCACCGTTGTACGGGTTGAGCGTGGCGGTCTGGAACATCAGTGGATACCAGCCGCGACCGCCAACGCTCAGGTGACTGTAAGCATTGCCCGGCAGGCTGACGAAGCTGACGTCCAGCCCGGGGATGTGCTGTTCGGCGATCTGTACCGCGCGATCAAGGCTGATTCGCGGGGGAGGACTGGCGTCGTTCGACATCGGTACGCTCTCCCGGGACATGGCGGGAATGATCGGCTCGCTGCTGATGGACACCTGGTTGTCGGCCAGAATGGCCTGAATCAGAAACCAGGTGCCGGTGATCGAGATCACCGCGATGAACCAGATTGACCAGATGCCGCTCAGTCGATGGAAATCGCCCCAGAAGATCCGCGCGCCGTGGCGAAATCGCAGGGTGGGCTTGAAGAAGCCTTTCCAGAATCGTTTGTAGACCACCAACCCGGTGACCAGCGAGGCCAGCATCGGCAGGCCGAGGAATGACACCAGGTACCAGCCCCAACTGAAACCGTTGGTGAACGGCACCAGCCACCAGCCGTGCAGGGCCCGGGTGAACGCCTTGAAGTTGAAGTCCGGCGCCGGGCCTTGAATCACGCCTGTGTACGGGTTGACGTAGACCGTCTGGGTGCGGCCGTCGGGGTAGCTGACCTCGACATCGAGGGCGAAGTGCGACTCGTCGGGACGGCTGATGCTTTCCACCAGCGTCTGCGGTTCGGCCTGTTTGATCGCGGCCAGCACCTGATCGTAACTGAGCCGCGGCGCATCGTCCGACGGTTGGCTGGCGCGCATCTGCGGGTTGGCCAGCCAGACGATTTCCTGGCTGACCACCGCCAGCGTGCCGGTGACACAGACGATCAGGACAAAAAACCAGATCGGCAACGCGAGCCAGCTATGCACCAGGAACCACAGTTTGGAACGGGATTTCTTCGACATGATTGCGCGTCTTGATTTCGATGAAAGGGCACGCGGCTACGGGCTTCGCAGCGCGGGTGTCCGCAAAAAGGCGCGGTCGTGGCGGTTGCCTGTGCGAACGGCCTGCATCTCTATAGGACGGATGAGCCGGACAAATCCCGAAAGGTGATATGAAAGTAAATGTTTCGCACTTCGCAGGGGGCGACGACATCCCCCCTGTAGGAGCTGCGGCACGCTGCGATCTTTTGATCTTGATCTTTTAAAATCAAAAGTCAAAAGGATCGCAGCCTTCCGCAGCTCTTACAGGGACTTGTGTGGTTAGAAGGCTTCGGGTTCGATGCCGGTGAAGCTGTCGACGGTGATATGGCTTCCCAGTTCTCCACCCTCGCGGGCCAGGCCACAGGTCTGCAAACCGGCAGCCTGCGCGGCATCCAGTTCCTCGACGATATCCGACAGAAACAGAATCTCCCCCGGCTCGACGCCAATTGCCTGTTGGATGTTGCGATAGGACTGTTCTTCGCGTTTAGGCCCCGACGTGGTGTCGAAATACCCGCTGAACAGCGGCGTCAGATCCCCCGCTTCGGAACAACCAAAGATCAGTTTCTGCGCCTGGATCGAACCGGACGAATACACAAACAGTTGATAACCGGCCTGATGCCAGCGCTTGAGCGCTTCAACAGCGTCCGGGTAAACGTGGCCTTTCAACTGCCCGGCCTGATAGCCCTGCGCCCAGACCATGCCTTGCAGCGCTTTGAGCGGCGTGGCCTTGCGGTCTTCGGCGATCCAGCTCAGGAGGATTTCCACCACCCGTTCAACATCGGCCTGCGGCTCGTTGCTGTCGCGGCGCACGGCGGCGATCTGCTCGGCGACATCGGCGCGCTCGGCATTCTGCCGCACGAAGTCCGGCAGGTGTCTGGCGGCATACGGGAACAGCACGTCGAAGACGAAACTCACCGCGCTGGTGGTGCCTTCAATGTCGGTGAGGATGACTTTGATCGACATCGGCTCAGTCCTCCAGACGCGGGAAGCGCCCGGCGATATCTTCGCCGGTGAAGTTGGCGACCCAGCCTTCCGGGTTGTTGAACAGGCGAATCGCCACGAAATGCGGGTGCTCGCCCATGTCGAACCAGTGTTTGGTGCCGGCCGGCACCGAGATCAGGTCGTTTTTCTCGCACAGCACCGCGTAGACGTAATCGTCAATGTGCAAAGTAAACAGGCCACGACCGGCGACGAAAAAGCGCACTTCGTCCTCGCCATGGCGGTGCTCTTCAAGGAACTTGGCACGCAGCTCGGCTTTTTGCGGGTGATCGCTGTTGAGGCTGATCACATCGACGGTGATGTAACCGCGCTCGGTCATCAGTTTGTCGATCTGCTCCTGATAGGCGCTGATCACCTCTTCCTGGCTGGCACCGGGCTGGATCTTCGTCGCGGCTTGCCAGCGGTCGAAGCGTACGCCCTGCTCGGCGAGCGTCGAGGCGATGTCTTCGAAATGGGTCAGCACCTTGTTCGGAATCTCGGGGCTGGATACGTGATAAACGGACAGGCTGCTCATGGGCAATTCCTCGGTAACGGCCTTGCCGTCCGGTTCTTGCAGACCGGTCGGGCAGTGCATTTGATCAGGCAAACGGGCGGCTTCTGGTGAAGTCAGCCTTGACGGTTCATGACGCTGCGGGTTTTCAACTCGCATTCAAACAGAAATTCAAAAGCCTCGATCTGCCGCAGCGCATCGCTCATCTGCGCACCCCAGGTGTAGAGGCCGTGGCCGCGAATCAGATATCCGACGCAATCGGGATGGGCGTCGAGCCAAGGCTGCACCTTGGCGGCGAGGCGCGCAATGTCCTGATCGTTGTCGAAGATCGGCACGCGCACCCGGGATTCGTGGGTGGAGATGCCGCTGAAGGCTTTTTGCAGTTCGTAGTCTTCGAACTCGATAAAGTCTTGCGGTGTCAGCCGCGACAGGACCGTGGCGTTCACCGAATGGGTGTGCAGCACCGCACCGATTTCCGTGCGCCAGCTATAGAGCTGGGTGTGCAGCAGGGTTTCGGCGGACGGTTTCTTGCCCGGTTCCAGGCTGTTGCCGGACAGATCCGTGGCGAGCACATCGTCCAGCCCCAACTGGCCCTTGTGTTTACCAGACACGGTCAGCAGCGCTTGGCTCGGCGACAGGCGCGTCGAGTAATTGCTGCTGGTGGCCGGCGACCAGCCGCGACCATAAAGAAAACGCCCGGCGTCGACGATTTGCTGGGCGAGCTGTTCACGCGTAAGGCTCATGGCCTGTCCTCTTGCATACGTGTGGCAATGATAACGGCAGCAGCGAGCGCCGCGAGACTGGCAATACTAAAGGTCAATGTCGCGCCGAGGGCATTCCAGCTGTAACCGGAATACAACGCACCGAGCGCGCCACCGGTGCCGGCCAGCGCGGCGTAAAGCGCCTGGCCCTGACCTTGCTGGCGCGCACCGAAGCTACGTTGCACGAAAGCGATGGCAGCCGCATGAAAGCTGCCGAAAGTCGCCGCGTGCAGCACCTGCGCAAACAACAGCAGCCACAGGAATTCGGCGAACGAACCTAGCAGCAACCAGCGCAGCGCCGCCAGCAGAAAACTCACCATCAGCACCCGACGCAAGGAAAACCGCGCGAGAATCCGGCTCATGGCCATGAACATCAGCACTTCCGCCACTACGCCGACAGCCCACAACATGCCGATCACGCCACGGCTGTAACCGAGTCGTTCAAGGTGCAAGGTCAGAAAGGTGTAATACGGGCCGTGGCTCATCTGCATCAGCGCGACGCAGACGTAAAACGCCAGCACACCGGGGCTGCGCAGTTGCTTGAGGAAGCCTTCGCCGTTTGGCCGGTTACCTTGCGGCGGTTGCGCATTCGGCACCCACAGGCTGCTGAGGACGATACCGGCCATGATCAGCACCAGCGCCGCCGGGTAGATATCGAGACTGAGCCATTCGAACAAGCGCCCCAGCGCGACCACGGTGATGATGAAACCGATCGAACCCCACAAGCGAATCTGGCTGTAGCGCGAGGTTTGTCCCTGCAAATGCGCGAGGGTGATGACTTCGAATTGCGGCAATACCGCGTGCCAGAAGAACGCATGCAGCGCCATGACCATCGCCAGCCAGGCGTAGGTCTTGCTGACGAAAATCAGCGAGAACGTCAGCAGCGTGCACACTGCGCCGAAGCGCACGATGGCCAGGCGTTTGCCGGTGTAGTCGCCGAGCCAGCCCCAGATGTTCGGCGCCACACAGCGCATCAGCATCGGGATCGCCACCAGTTCGCCGATGCGCGCGGGGCTGAAGCGAGGTGATTGAAATACAGCGCCAGAAACGGCGCTGTCGAACCGAGCAAGGCGAAATAGAACAGATAGAAACTGGACAGCCGCCAGTATGGGAGCGCCGCCACGGTCAGACCGCGACGGCTTGGCGATCAACCATCAAAGCTGACCCAGCACCGGCGTGCTGACGCGCACGTCGGCGTTCTGCCCACGGTGACGCAGCAGGTGGTCCATCAGCACGATGGCCATCATCGCTTCGGCAATCGGCGTGGCGCGGATGCCGACGCACGGGTCATGGCGGCCCTTGGTGATCACATCCACCGGGTTGCCGTGGATGTCGATCGAACGGCCCGGGGTGGTGATGCTCGACGTTGGCTTCAACGCCAGGTGCGCAACAATCGGCTGACCGGACGAGATCCCGCCAAGAATGCCACCAGCGTTGTTGCTGAGGAAACCTTCCGGGGTCAGTTCATCGCGATGCTCGGTGCCACGCTGGGCGACGCAGGCGAAACCGGCGCCGATTTCCACGCCTTTCACCGCGTTGATGCTCATCAGCGCGTGCGCCAGTTCAGCGTCGAGGCGATCGAAAATCGGCTCGCCCAGGCCCGGCATCACGCCCTCCGCAACCACGGTGATCTTCGCCCCGACCGAGTCCTGATCGCGGCGCAACTGGTCCATGTAGGCTTCCAGCTCCGGCACCTTATCCGGGTCCGGGCTGAAGAAGGCGTTCTGTTCCACCGAATCCCAGGTCTTGAACGGAATTTCGATCGGGCCGAGCTGGCTCATGTAGCCACGAATGACAATGCCCTGGGTGGCGAGGAATTTCTTCGCAATCGCCCCGGCCGCCACGCGCATGGCCGTTTCGCGCGCCGAGCTGCGTCCGCCGCCGCGATAATCGCGCTCACCGTATTTGTGGTGGTAGGTGTAGTCGGCATGCGCCGGACGGAACAGATCCTTGATCGCCGAATAGTCCTTGGACTTCTGGTCGGTGTTGCGGATCAACAGGCCGATCGAGCAACCGGTGGTGCGCCCTTCGAACACGCCGGAGAGGATTTCGACTTCGTCGGCTTCCTGGCGCTGGGTGGTGTGGCGGCTGGTGCCCGGCTTGCGCCGATCGAGGTCGCGCTGCAGGTCTTCAAGAGAGATCTCCAGGCCCGGCGGGCAGCCGTCGACAATGGCGACCAACGCCGGACCATGGCTCTCGCCAGCGGTGGTGACAGTGAACAACTTGCCGTAGGTATTGCCGGACATGCAGGACGCTCCGTGAAATCAAACCCGAATTCGTGATGCGCGCCAGTATACGCAGGCTAACCGAGTAGTTCATCCTCGAACCTTAGTGGTGTTGGTGAGTCCAACCGGCACCTTGGCGAATGATGGCGTGATGATGCTGCGAGTTCTGATCTTGAGTCTTACCCTGTTGACCGGTTTTGCCCATGCGACTGTCCTGCAGCGCCCGATCTCTCTGGACACCGGCAACGGTGAGCTTTTCGGCTCGCTGTTGCTGCCAAAATCCGACACCCCGGTACCGGTTGTCCTGATCCTTGCCGGTTCCGGTCCTACGGATCGTGACGGCAACAACCCCGATGGCGGGCGTAATGACAGCCTGAAACGGCTGGCCTGGGTGCTGGCCAAACACAACATTGCCAGCGTGCGCTACGACAAGCGCGGGGTCGCTGCGAGCTTCGCGGCCACGCCCGACGAGCGCAATCTGTCGGTGGAGGCCTACGTCAACGATGCTGTGGCCTGGAGCCAGAAGCTGAAAAGTGATCCGCGCTTCGGCCCGCTGATCCTGCTCGGTCACAGCGAAGGCGCCCTCATCGCCACCCTCGCTGCCCCGCGCACGGAGGCTGCTGCGCTGATTTCCCTGTCCGGCAGCGCAAGGCCAGTGGATCAAGTGATTCGCGAACAACTGGCGCGCAGCCTGCCACCACCGTTGATGCTGCGCAGCAATCAGCTGCTCGACAGCCTCAAGGCCGGCCATACCGACGCCAACGTGCCGGCGCCACTGCAACCGATTTTTCGCCCGAGCGTGCAGCCGTACCTGATTTCGCTGTTCCGTCAGGATCCGGCCAAGGCGTTTGCACAGTTGAAGATGCCGGCGCTGATCGTTCAGGGCAGCAACGACATGCAGGTCGGCGTCGGCGATGCACAGGCGCTCAAAGCGGCCAATCCCAATGCCGAACTGGTGGTGATCGACGGCATGAACCACGTCATGCGCATCGTCGCCGCCGATGTGAAGCGGCAATTGGCCTCCTACAAGGACCCGAATTTGCCACTGGCGGCGGAGCTGGGCGGCAAACTCATCGAATTTATTGACGGACTTCGCAGCCGTTAAACGGTGTTTACCCTCCAGTCCTGAAAAAAACGGCCGATAAGCCTTTGTCGCCAGCGTACCGGCTGGCGACAAGCAGGGCTTGGACAGGATCTCGCCGTTATGACTGATACCCAGACTTCACCCGACACCACCGCTGAAAAAGACGCACCGCCAGCGGTCGAGCTGCCATGGGCGGACGTCAGCGTCGAGCACCACAAGATGCTCCGCCTGGCTCCGCTGCAGACTGACCGTCACACCGGTGGCCGGCCGTTGCGTTTTGTCGAATTCGGCTATGCCGAGCGCAACAGCAAAGAGCACAGCCTGATGCGCATGGCAATCAAACTGCCCGGCCAGCGCGTGCGCAAAGAACAGAACCATCTCGATGTGTGGGTCAATCACACCAGCAAGCGTGTACATTTCGGCCCCGACAGCGGCTTGCAGATCGAACCGCTGAACCGTGGCATCGGTCGCTTCCTGGCCGCGCAAGGCATCAATTGGGCGAAAAAGCGCTGGCCCGCCTACACCGTCGACGGCATAGACCTGAACAACAAAGACGCGCTGAATGAAGACACCCGCCTGCGTCGCGATCACTTCTTGCGCGTGCACGGGTTTGACGTGGTCTACGCCGACGCCCAGCATTTGAAGGGCAGCGTCAAAGAGGTGCAGGTCGGTGACTTGCTGGGCGACTGGAACAGCGAGAAGCTGCAGATCGTCGAGATTCTCGAAGCGGCGCAGATGCTGCAGCAGGCCGAGCAGAACCTGGCCGAGCAGGAAGTAAAGCTGAAGAAGCAGGAAGAGAAGGTCAGCAAGTTCAAGCGTGAAGACGCTGGTTTGCGCTTCACCATTACCTGTCTGGTGGCGTTTGCGGTGTTTCAGGCGGGGTTGTTGATCTGGATTGCCACACACCGCTGAAATCAGCGATGACCTGTGGCGAGGGAGCTTGCTCCCGCTCGGCTGCGAAGCAGCCGTAAAACATGCACATGCAGTATGTCTGGTGCACCGTCATTGCATATTTTGGGTCTGCTTCGCAGACCAGCGGGAGCAAGCTCCCTCGCCACAGAAGTCAGTCAGGTCAAACGCGGGAGGCGAACAGGGCCTGATGAGCGCGGCACTGCTCTGCGGTCAGCATGAACACGCCATGCCCGCCGCGCTCGAAATCGAGCCAGGCGAAATCGACTTCCGGGTACAACGCTTCGACGTGCACCTGGCTGTTGCCCACTTCCACGATCAGCAAACCCTTCTCGGTCAGGTGATCCGCCGCTTCGGCGAGCATCCGTCGTACCAGGTTCAAGCCGTCATCACCACAGGCCAGACCCAGCTCCGGTTCGTGCTGGTATTCGTCCGGCATGTCGGCGAAATCTTCTGCGTCAACGTACGGCGGGTTCGACACGATCAGATCGAAACGCTGACCTGGCAACCCGTCAAACCCATCGCCCTGCACGGTGTAAACACGCTCATCGACGCCGTGGCGCTCGATGTTCTGGTTGGCCACCTCCAGCGCTTCGAACGACAGATCGGCCAGCACCACTTCAGCGTTCTGGAACTCGTAGGCGCAGGCGATGCCGATGCAGCCGGAGCCGGTGCACAGGTCGAGAATGCGTGCCGGCTCATCGCCGATCCACGGCGCGAAACGGTTTTCGATCAGCTCGCCAATCGGTGAACGCGGGATCAGCACGCGCTCATCGACGATGAACGACATGCCGCAGAACCACGCCTCGCCCAGCAGGTAAGCGGTCGGAATGCGCTCTTCGATGCGCCGCTTGAGCAGGCGTTGCAGGTTGACCAGTTCGTCGTCTTCCAGCGCACAGTCGAGGTAGCTGTCGGCGATCTCCCACGGCAGGTGCAAGGCACCGAGCACCAGCTGCCGGGCTTCATCCCAGGCGTTGTCGGTGCCATGGCCGAAAAACAGATCCTCCCCATGGAAGCGGCTGACGGCCCAACGGATGTGGTCGCGCAGGGTACGAAGTCGGGAAGTGATCACGGGGCAGAACTCCAGAAAAAACGACTGGCGATTCTACCAGCCAAAACGCCCGCCGACGACGCAGGAAAATCAGCGGAGCGACTGTAGGACCTTTCTGATTTTTGCATCAGCTATTGAACAGAACGTGTAACTTGACAAGGCTGCAGGCCAGTAACGACGGCGCCTACGATGGTAGCGGTTCACAGAAGCGCTCAGCCAGAGGACAATGCCGCAAAAGCCCCACCCCAAGGAGCCCCAGAATGTCCGTTCCAAAAACGATGTTTCAACTCAGCGGCCGCGGTTACGCAGCGGCCACACTGAGCCATGCCACCGTGGTCATCATCGATGCCCAGAAAGAGTACCTCAGTGGCCCGCTGGCCCTGAGCGGCATGGACGCGGCCGTCGCGAACATCAAACAACTGGTCGCTGCGGCCCGTGCAGCCGGTCGGCCGATCGTGCACGTGCGTCACCTCGGCACCGTCGGTGGCCTGTTCGACCCACAGGGCGAACGTGGCGAATTCATCCCCGGCCTTGAGCCACAAGGTGACGAAACCATCATCGGCAAACTGCTGCCGAGCGCGTTCCACGGCACCGAACTGCTCGACCGTTTGCAGAATCTTGGCTCGCTGGACCTGATCGTCTGCGGTTTCATGAGCCACTCCAGCGTCAGCACCACCGTACGCGCGGCGAAGAACCTGGGCTTCCGTTGCACCCTGGTCGAAGACGCCTGCGCCACCCGTGACCTGCCGTTCAAGGGCCGCGTGCTCAGCGCCGCCGTGGTGCAGGAAGCGGAAATGGCGATCATGGCCGACAACTTCGCCACCCTCGCCCTGACTCAGGATCTGATCTGATCTGCTCTGATGAGCGGCTCAGCGCGCCGCTCATCCGCAAAAGCCTCGCATTTGCTTCAATTGCCTTAGCCTCAGGAACAACCCGGTCAACTCCCGGTCGAAGGGCCGATACCCATTGAGGAAGGTCGGAATGAAGTTATCCGATGGATTTGACGCACGCCGCTTGCGGCCCAAAGGCCAAAGCAACTGGCGTTTTCGATTCGGCGCAGCGATCGCCGCCATGCTGGCGACGTTCGGTGTGCTGCTGGCGATGGCCGGTGCCGCCAGCCTGCTGGGACGCCCGCCAGCGCTCGGCGACTTGAATGCCACGCCGATGGGTTCGGCGATCATTCTCGCGGTCGGCTTGTTGTTCCTGTACTTCGGCGTGGCCCTGTGGCGTCGATGCCGGCGTCGCGCCCGGCAATCGCGGGAACTGAACATGTCCCCGCACCTGATGAAAAAAACACGACTGACTGCACGGCCTGGCTTTTTGCCGGGCCGTTTTGTTTCGACTTGGGTAAACTGGCCGCCCTTCGCGGAGGCTGACATGCAAGACGACGATTTTTCCCTGTTCAAAAGTGCGATCCAAGGCGTCAAGCCGATCAAGCACGACCGCGCCGACACCGGCAAACCCAAGGCTGACCGCGCGCAAATTGCCAAGCTGCGCCAGTCCGCCACTGTGCGCACCGACAACACCACCGTGGATGGTCTGTCCGATCAGTTCGTGATCGACGTCGGCCCCGAAGACGAGTTGATGTGGGCCCGCGACGGGGTGCAGGAAAGCCAGATGCGCAAGCTCAAGATCGGCCAGATCCCGTTCGAGGGCAGCCTCGACCTGCACGGCATGAACGTCGAAAAAGCCCGCGAGACCCTCTGGGCCTTTCTCGCCGAAGCAACCCGATTCGAAATCCGCTGCGTGCGCGTCACCCATGGCAAGGCCGTGCGCCTGGACGGCAAGCGGCCGATGATCAAAAGCCACGTCAACACCTGCTGCGCCAGCACCCGCAAGTGCTCGGTTTCTGCTCGTGTCAGGCAAAACACGGCGGTGCCGGTGCGGTGTATGTGATGCTCAAACGCACCATGATGGAAGGCCGCGACGAATAATCGCGTTACACCGAACTTGCAGGGTTGTGTCCGCCACCGTACCCTTGCCCTTTGCGAAAATCCCCACAGGTAGTTTCATGTCCCTGGAACAGAATTACACCGCGATTCTCGGCCAACTGGGCGAGGACGTCTCCCGCGAGGGCCTGCTCGACACGCCAAAGCGTGCCGCCAAAGCCATGCAGTACCTCTGCCGCGGTTATGAACAGACGCTCGAAGAGGTCACCAACGGTGCCCTGTTCAGCTCCGACAACAGCGAAATGGTGCTGGTCAAGGACATCGAGCTGTACTCGTTGTGCGAACATCACTTGCTGCCGTTCATCGGCAAGGCGCACGTCGCCTACATCCCGAGCGGCAAGGTGCTGGGCCTGTCGAAGGTCGCGCGGATCGTCGACATGTACGCCCGCCGCCTGCAGATCCAGGAAAACCTCAGCCGCCAGATCGCCGATGCAGTGATGCAAGTCACCGGTGCGCTGGGCGTGGCCGTAGTGATCGAGGCCAAGCACATGTGCATGATGATGCGCGGTGTCGAGAAACAGAATTCGTCGATGATCACTTCGGTGATGCTCGGTGAGTTCCGCGAAAACGCGGCGACTCGCAGCGAGTTCCTCAGCCTGATCAAGTAATCGGCTGCAGAAAAAACCGGCGTTGATCGCCGGTTTTTTTTCGTCCGTGAAAAATCGGGTAAGCTGCGCGCCCTTCTCTCTTTGCACCGTGAGGCTTTCAACGTGTTCGTAAAAGCGCTTCGTGTCGGCCTTGGCCAACTGATCATCTTCATCGACTTCATCACCCGTCCGGGCAAGAAACAGCGCCCCGCCGAGGTACAGGCGCAAGTCAACGCCGCCGCCAAAGGCCTGACCCTGTATCAGTTCCACGCCTGCCCGTTCTGCGTGAAAACCCGCCGCACCCTGCGTCGCCTGAATGTGCCGGTCGCACTGAAGGACGCGAAGAACAACGAGCAGGATCGCCAGACCCTGCTGGACCAGGGCGGCAAGATCAAGGTGCCGTGCCTGCGCATTGAAGAGAATGGGCAGACCACTTGGATGTATGAGTCCAAGGTGATCATTGATTATCTGGATAAGCGGTTTGCGGCGGTCTGATATTGATGTTGTGTTGCTTATGGCCCCATCGCTGGCAAGCCAGCTCCCACAGTGATCTGAGGCGTTCACAAAACCTGTG